>RFGJ01000001.1 GCA_003696665.1 Gammaproteobacteria bacterium
CCCAACAATTACGTCAAAGTCGCCCAACGTCTCGCTTCGAGCATGAATAATGCCATCTGGGCCAATCAATTCGACAACACCGCCAATCGTGAGGCACATTTCCGCACCACCGGTCCCGAAATCTGGGCGCAGACCGAGGGACGCATTGATGCGTTCATTTGTGCCACCGGCACCGGCGGCAGTTTGGCGGGCATTGCCCGTTATTTGAAATCAAAAAGCGGCAACATTACTGTCGCGCTTGCGGATCCACCTGGAAGTGCGCTGGCCAATTGGGTGCTCAAAGGCGAATTGACGCTCAATGGCGATGGGTCCATTACCGAAGGCATCGGCAATAGCCGGGTCACGGCCAACCTCGCTGATACACCAATCGATACGGCAGTCACCATTGATGATCAAACCACCATCAATATGGTCTATCACCTGTTATACCACGAAGGGCTATGTGTCGGCGCTTCATCCGGCCTGAACGTGGCTGCCGCTGTCTGGTTGGCCAATCAACTTGGCCCCGGCCATACCGTCGTCACCCTGTTATGTGACTCTGGGCTTCGCTACCAGTCGCGCCTGTTCAATCCTCAGTGGCTCGCAGCTCGTCAGCTTAAGGCGCCTGACAAGCATCACCTAATCGATTGGTCAGGAGTTTTTGCCAAACACTGATTTTGTCAGCAACAGACATTCGTGCATTGGCAGGACTCGTTGAAGGTGCTCGAAGTAATGTGATCGGACACTCAGTTGTCCAAAGCACCGGCGCCACCAAGCGATGGAAGAGACGTTCGGCGGTGGCGCCATTAAAAACAACCGTATGAATGCTCGGAAAATCTTTAAAAAAGCTGACAAAATCATTGCTTTCTGGTTGTTTGATGTCGCTATCTAAGCTGGATTTTCTCACACACCGGCGGCAGACATCCCACAGCGCCACACCGACGCGTCGAAGTCCTTCGCATCGCAATGCGTAAGGCGCTGTCTTAGATACACCCGTGATTAAGGCCATCACATCCCAAAATGCGTTGCGCGGATGCGCATAATATTGCCGCAACCGCAATGATTCACGCCCCGGCATTGAACCCAAAATCAGGACGCGGGGATTTCTACCCACAACGGGCGGAAATCCCCGACAAATCACATCGTTTAACTCACTGAGCTGGTTTGACAAAGCGCAGCGTCATTCGATCGCTTTCACCAATGGCCAGATATTTGGCTTTATCTTTTTCTCCCAAACGCAAGGACGGCGGCAAGGTCCAAACTCCTTTGGGGTGATCGGCGGTGTCTTTCGGGTTGGCATTGATTTCTGACTTGGCTTCCAACTTGAATCCCGCTTTTTCTGCCATACGAATGACATAGGATTCTTTCATGTAGCCTGTCTTGCCTTGATCACTGTCCGGCCGATTTTCCGGCAACCGATGTTCGACAACACCAAGCACACCTCCCGGTTTCAAAGCGGCATAAAACTTTTTAAATGCATTCAACACACCGGCATCCCCACCGCGCATCCAATTGTGAACATTCCGAAATGTCAGGACTACATCTGCGGTGCCATCGGGAACAATCGGTTTGTCATTGTCGTAGGCAAACTCCACAAGTCGCACCTCGGCATAAACCGGGTTAGACTTCATCTTCTCAACAAAACGTGCACGAACTTTTTGATAGTAGGCAACCTCGGTGTCAGACGGGAAATGTGCTGCATACAAAGTGCCCTGGCCCTTCACATAAGGCGCGAGGATCTCGGTATACCAGCCTCCGCCCGGCCAGATTTCCACGACCGTATCGGTTGGCTTAACGCCAAAGAACGCCAGTGTTTCTTTTGGATGCCGCCATTTGTCACGCGCCTTGTTTTTTTCGCTACGATGCGCACTTTGAATGGCCTGCTCCAGTGCGTGCAGTGTTTGTTGCGCAAAATCTCCGGCCATTGCCTGCGGCCATACCACTGTCGCCACGATTAGCAATCCGACCAATCGCCCAAAATAATTCTTCATATACGTCCCTCCACTGATTATGCGTTTTTAACGTTTTATTGACGCAGCAAACTTGAGCATTCGTTCAAGCGGCATACGGGCGCGCTCAATCAACTCTGGCGCCACGAAAACCTCATTCCCTCCAACATCAAAGACATGTGCTAGCGTCTCAAGTGTATTCATCTTCATCCACGGACAATGGGCGCAAGAACGGCACGTGGCGCCCTCCCCGCCAGTCGGTGCAATAATCAGTTCCTTGTCCGGGACGTGTTGCTGCATCTTGTAAAAAATGCCTTTGTCGGTGGCCACAATCAATTGCTTGTTGGGCAACTTAGTCGCCGCGGCAATCAACTGCGAGGTGGAACCCACGACATCTGCCTGTTCCACCACACTGGCCGGTGACTCCGGGTGCACCAAGACCGCTGCCTCCGGATATTGCTTACGCAGCTCACGCAAAGCCTTTGCCTTGAACTCATCATGCACCACACACTCACCTTGCCATAAGATCATATCGGCACCGGTTTTTTCACGGACATAACGTCCAAGGTGGCGATCGGGCGCCCAAATGATTTTGTGTCCTTCCGCATCCAGATGATCAATCAGTTCCACCGCAATGGAAGAGGTCACTACATAATCAGCACGGGCTTTGACCGCTGCGGAAGTGTTGGCATAGACCACCACGGTACGCTCAGGATGTTGGTCGCAGAAGTCAGCGAATGTAACGGGATCGCAGCCAAGATCCAAAGAACAGGTCGCTTCCAGCGTCGGCATAATCACCCGTTTTTCAGGCGAAAGAATTTTCGCCGTCTCGCCCATAAAACGTACACCCGCCACCACCAGCGTTTTGGCCGGATGATTGGCACCAAAGCGGGCCATCTCGAGAGAGTCTGCCACACAACCACCGGTGTCCTCCGCCAGCGCCTGAATCTCCGGGTCAGTGTAATAATGGGCGACCAAGACAGCATCATTGGCCCTTAAATTTGCGATAATTTGCTGCCGGTACGTCTCACGTTCTTCAGCCGAAAGTTGACGTGGCGGCTTTGGAAGTGGCACATTGACAGGTGCTGGGACTGGAATTGCGGACATAGCGACGTTCAAAGGAAATCGGCGTCCGATCATTATACCTCTTGAGCTACTGCTTGGGAAATTTCAAAAGCGGGTCGTATCGCATGAGACTATCAAAAGGGAAAAAGATGAGAAAATTACTGTGGATAACGATGAGTTACTTGTTGACGGGGTGCGTGAACCTACCCGAAGGGATCGAACCGGTCTCTTCATTTTCACTGGAACGCTACCTTGGCACTTGGTATGAAATCGCACGCCTTGATCACTCATTTGAAAAAGGCCTCCGTGACGTGACCGCTACCTACAGTCGACGCAATGATGGCGGCATCCGAGTCATTAACCGCGGCTTTGACCCAGACAAAAACGAGTGGAGAGAAGCGATTGGCAAAGCATACTTTATTGAAGACAGCCACCAGGGACTGCTGAAAGTATCCTTCTTCGGACCATTCTATGGTGCGTATGTGATATTTGAACTCGACCCTAACTATCAATACGCTTTTGTGTCCGGTCCTGGTCGAGATTATCTATGGCTTTTGGCGCGCACGCCCAAAGTCTCGGCCGAACTGATCGAACACTTCCGCCAAAAGGCTAAGGCCCTAGGGTTTGATTTGTCCCGACTGAAACTTGTCGAGCACGCTACACCATCGGACCAGACAACGAATTAACGCAACATCCCTGCGCTGGTCAGCACCACTACAGCGGCACCAGCTTCCACAAGGCCAGTGCGTCTCGCCCACTGGCCCATGGCAATCAGTAATAGTAGCGCAGCTCAACTTCTATGTGGTCATCCTGCTGGTACTGAGCCACAATATCGCTTTGCGGATAATCGGCAAAAAGCCGAGCTTCGATGCTGATTTTCCAATGGCTAGTCAACCGACGCGAAGTCTCGGCGAAGAACATCCAGCCTTGATTGTCGTTGTCAATGATAAAGCCCCCGAGGATTTCACTAGAATCCTCGTCGTTAAACGCGAGCCGCGCGCCAATAAAGGTATCATTATCAAACGGATTGAGCCGTTTGTCCCGACGCTCGTCATAATGGTACTCGAGCAGTATTCCCAAATCTTTATCACTCCCGAATATTCCGTAGAGTGTATGTTCAAGCCCCAATACCGACGCAAAATAGGTTTCATCAGCCCTGTCGCGCCAGACGGCTTCCATCTTCCATGCCGTATCACCGGACATATACTGGCCTTCAAAGCCCAACTGCGTCATTTGTCGGTAATAAGGCACCAAACGAATGCCAATTTGCGGCCCGGCATCAATGACAAAGTCTGGAAAGCGATCGGTGCCACGGAACAATGACACAGCAATATCAGCATCGCCTATCGTCTTAAACCAACGGGCCGCGAAATCCTGATGCCACTCTTCCGCGCTGGATTCATAAACAGCGTCATCCGCCACTGGAACGAATGGACGAAGTCGGCCATCGATACCTGGGAAGTTCCGCTCACGGAAGTAGGGCAACCAATAAAGCGAAAGCAGCCCCCAATCCTGCTCAGTGGACCACGCCACCATCGGTTGTCCCAGCTTATCCTCACCGTCAGCGCCCTCGACACCATCCGTTTGATTGATGATGTCCACGAGATGCTGAGATTCGGTAACCCCCCAGAACACTATGTCGGCACCAACACGCAGCTCCCAGCCATCGCCAATATGCAGCCAATAGGATTCCCGTACATCAAAGTGCGTCCGTTCGTCATCCATAGAATCCGCACGGAGAAAAAAGCTTGAGACCCAGCGGTCGCTTCCTTCGTTCCAGTCGAAGGCCAATTCTGGCTCAGCCACAAGGCTGAAATCGCTCGCATCCTGTCCTTGCGCTCCCTGTCCATCATATTGACGCCAACTTGCTCCGACATAGCCTCGATAATCGATTGCCACGGAGGAGGCAAACAGGCTGGCGACCATGACGCCAGCCGACAGCATGACCCACATTTTTTTCATCAACGCGCCCTCTTCAATACCGAGCGTGAGAAATCATCATCCGTCAGACCGACATTAAATTTGTAATCTTCCCATTCAAGTATGGTCTTGCTGCCTTTTTGATGATTGACCATTTCCATGCGCAAAGCACGCCAGAACTTACCAAGGTATTTCTTGTAGTTCTTGAACGTCAGCGTTTTCAATAACGCATTCTTGCGATCGTAGAAGTCGATTTTTTCCATCCGATATTCTTGCTGATCGATCCATGCCACTTCCCGAGTGTAGCCACTGTGTTTGTACTTCGGATACATTTCGACAACAAACATCTTGCGGCCATCAATTTCATCTTCGCCAAGATATTTATAGTCATATTTCTCGACTTCAAACGAGGCCAAGTCTTCGTATGAAAATTCACTGCCCATAAACGGGCCGGATTTGTTGTTTGAAGAAATGCGCTTGATGCGCTTTAGGGCCGGCAAATAGAGCCACTGTTCATCGGGTTTTAACACATGCGAATAGGACAAAAACGCCGTGCCTTTCACGTCATATGGTTCGTCAAAGATCGTGAGGCTTTTGTCCCCATCATTTTGCACTTCAAGTGACTTGACGCGCAGGCGACGCACAGTCTTATCGCCATTTTTATTTATCAGGATCATCTTGAGCGTTGCTTGCGAATCTTTCCAGCCACTGTTTCGACGATCCATCTCTTTAACAATTTCCAATCCCTTCTCGGCAGCAGGATCAGCGGCGTGCACACCACCGACCATCAACAGACCGGACAACAATAAAATCCACTTATTCATGGTGCTTCTCCTCAACACGTAGCAATAATGGCGGTAACAAGAAGAAATCGATCAGCAAAGCCAACCCAATGGTAGCCGCGGTCAATACGCCCATATCGCTGTTGGCTTTGAATGTCGAAAAGGCGAGCACACCAAAACCGGCCACGAGCACCACGGTGGTCACGCTCAAGGCCACGCCGACATGACTAAAGGCATAACGAATGCCCGCCACCGGGTCGAGTCCTTTTTCTCGTCGAGCCCGCAGGTACTTGCTCAAGAAATGGATGGTGTCATCGACCACAATACCCAACGTCATCGACGCCACCATGGCAAGCGCCATCCCTACACGACCATCAAAGAACCCCCACAAACCGAAGCCAATCATCACGGGAACCAGATTCGGGATCAGTGAGACAAGCCCCATCAACCAGGAGCGTAAGGTCACGATCAATATCAGTGAAATCGTGATGAACGCGAATGTCGTCCCCGTCAACATCGACTTGATGTTACGTTGACCAATGTGGGCAAACATCAAATTGGGACTGGCTGCAAAAAATTCAATATCAGGCGCATTTTGATGCAGCCAGTTTGAAAAGCGTTCTTCAATGGCCAGCATCTGCGTGCTGGTCAAATTCTCAAACGTGATAAAGACACGTGTTGCCGATTTGTCGATATTGATCTGATTGGTCAAATCCAAACCATAGGGAAGGCTCATTTCGTAGAGCAGCAAATACTGCGCGGCAAGCTCACGCGACTCAGGCAGGCGGTAATAGGCCGGATCGTCGCCATGCATATTTTTGTTCAACCGCTTGATGATGTCCGTCACGCTGTTGACGTTGCGCACTTCCTTTTGCTGCCGCGCCCACTCGACAAAAGCATCGACCTCCTGCAGAAACTTAGGTTCGGATATTCCCCCTTTCTGGCCAGAATCCAGCGCA
>RFGJ01000002.1 GCA_003696665.1 Gammaproteobacteria bacterium
CCAAATTGGCCAACATTGAGCAATTGATCGATTTTTGCCGCACATATCAGGTCGTTACGACCGAGCGCATCCATGTCATGTGTCGTGTAGGTCACAACGCAGCGATTATACGAGACCTCAAGATCAGGGTGATGGGCTTCTTTGTTGGCAATCCAAGCGACCGCGTTGACAAAGCTCATCGTGTGATAGTAATTCTTGAACACAAATGTCCGCCGAATGCCTTTGCCGCCATTGACAACTTCCCATTCCGGCAACTGAGCGAGTAATGCATCTCGCTCTTCTGCAGACAACGGCTGACGGCTTGATTCATCGTGTTGGCATTGTTGTTCATGTAAGGGCTGCATGGTTTTCCCCTCCGAGTTTTTGATGACCGGCAACATGTTACCCCTTTACGCTGGGCAAAGCGATACCTATGCTATGGGCATTCACGTGCCATAAGGGAGACATCACCGATGTTGGCGGAAGACAACTTAATTTGGATTGATCTGGAAATGACCGGCCTAGACCCAATGCAGGATCGAATTATCGAAATTGCCACCATTGTGACCAATGCCCAGCTTGAAGTGATTGCGGAGGGGCCGGTCATCGCCATTCATCAGCCGGATGAGGTGCTCAACCGAATGGATGAATGGTGCCAAACGACGCATGGCAATAGCGGTCTGATTGAACGTGTCCGTGCCAGCCAAGTGGATGAGCGTCAAGCAGAACAGATGACCATTGATTTCCTGGCTAGGTATGTCCCCAAAGGGAAATCACCCATGTGTGGCAATACCATTTGTCAGGATCGACGCTTTTTGGCGCGTTACATGCCTACATTGGAGGCTTTTTTCCATTATCGTCATATTGATGTCAGCACCATTAAGGAGCTGGCGCGTCGGTGGAGCCCTGACATCCTGGATGGTTTTGAGAAGAAAGGGACGCATTTGGCCTTGGATGACATTCGGGAATCGATAGACGAGCTTCGTTACTATCGGCAGTTCATGGGACGTTTGGGTGGCCATGTACCAAATTGATGGCCAATTTGAGCATGGTGTGATTATTTTTGCCCATGGTGCGGGGGTGATGATGGATGCGCCATGGATGACGACGATGGCCAAAGGGCTTGCGTGTTGTGGTTTTGGTGTGGTGCGTTTTGAATTTCCATACATGCAAAAAAGGCGGAAGGACGGGCGCAGGCGGCCGCCGGACAGGATGCCACAATTGGTGCAATGTATGTTGGACGTGATTCAGGAGGC
>RFGJ01000003.1 GCA_003696665.1 Gammaproteobacteria bacterium
AGCCGCCGATGTGCAGGCCGGTCTTCGCCACGATGGTGGCTTCGATGAATACGCGTCCGTAGAGGGTGATTTTCTTGTCGGTCATGGGGTTTTCTCCTTAGTTTTGTCCGCCTAAATACTTGTGATAGGCCAGCACGGCCTCAAAGAAATCAACGAAGTTGCGGAAGTAGGCATCTTGCTTGTCCGCATTTTGTTCATTGGCGACAACATCAATGGCAGATGTCAAAGCGGCTGCCAGTGGCTTCATCGGTGAGGCTCCATTCCTCTTTTCTTGCCGCTTTTCCTGGTATGCCAGTTTGGGTTTCAGCATCACCAGTCGTCGCACCGCTGCGCCTCGTTTCTCTTCTTGCTCCCACAAAGCCTCGATTTTGCGCACTTCGGTGAAGACCTTGCGCACCTGACTGGCCTTGAGGTCTTTGTAGATTTGCCTGGCCAGCGTTTTTGCTTCGGACACCAGTTTCTGTCCTGTTGTATCGGTGATTACTGCTTTCATATCAGCCATTGGAAACCTCCTTAATGTTTGCCCTTTTCACGAGTCAGCAACTGTGCCCAGCGGGCGGCTGCGCCCCACCGGGGTAAATCACGGTATTCGTTTTTCTCAAATGCGTCGCGTATCGAACGCAATTCTTTCGCCAATGCGGCTTTCTTCGTGTCATAACGCTCGGCGGCGCGGGTGAGATGATAGGCCGCCATCCACATCCAGCGGCCCCAGACCAGACGCTCTTGCCCGCGGGCGGCTTCGCTCTCCATCTTCGCCAATGAACGCAGCAGCATCAGGATGGATTTCGGGCTGCCGCCGGCTTCCTCGGGGCCCCGCACCAGTTCCTTCAGTGTGTCCTTGTGCTGTTTAACCGTTTTGAATTCATCCCATTTCCAGGGGGTGTTCAGGAATGCGAAGGCGTTTTTACCTGGCAAATCTTTTGCCAGAGTTTCCGCGCCGCCTGCATCTTCAGCGGCCTGGTAGACCGGGTACTTGCCCTGGATGAAGGCCATCCCGCCGCTGATGTGCAGGCCGGGGTGACGGGTGTAGTCCCGGAATTCGTCGGCGATGTCCAGCGCC
>RFGJ01000004.1 GCA_003696665.1 Gammaproteobacteria bacterium
AAGCACCTCAACCTTGTTTCGCCTTGCCCAGTCAATCGTCTTGGCCTTGGCAAGGGTGGCCGGAATGTTGAGCGTTGAATAGGCGTTTGAGTCGAACAGGCGAGTCAGTGACGCTGGCTGCACATCGCGATGTTGACTGATGAGTCGGCCGAGTCGAGCCCATGGGGTTAGAGCCCGCATGGCTGACGTCATACGCTTGGAGAAACTGGTCAGCAGCAATCGTTCCTGGGGAATGGCGAAGCGGTGCAATAGCCTCTGTAGGCTGGCCAAGTGTTTGCTCATTGTCGTTTTATCAGGGACACGGTGGTATTTCAATTCGAGATTGAGTCCGAGTTCAGTTTGTCCCACGAATGCGAGCACGGATTCAAGGGCAGGCGGTGAGAACGCCAGTTTGCTGTGTGCGTGACACAAGGACAGCGTGGCAATACGTTGCCATGGCAGGTGGCAGGCCATGTCGCTTGGCCCAGCAAAACGAAGAAAATTTCGATCATGAAAGAGAAAAGGCACGCCGTCTGCACTCCATTGGACATCCACTTCGGCCCACGAAAATCCTGCATCAATGGCATTTCGCAATGCATCAATGGTGTTTTCCGGGGCGTGTTTGGTAAAACCTCGATGTGCGATCAGCGTTTCATTGAACATAAGGGCTGCGATTCGCTGTGGCCTTTGTTATGTTTATCACGAATGGTGCATAAAGAATAAGAAAAATGATCAATCGTATTTGGCTTTTGCTGTTGTCGTTCGCCGGTCTCGGCATGCTGTATGAGTTGGCCCACGGGCATTGGGAGGTGATTAACCAAAGCGTTGATGCGCTGTTTGATTCAGTGCGTCTGGCGGTGGAGATCACGATTGGGTTGATTGGCCTGTTGTGCTTGTGGCTTGGTGTCCTACGCATCGGTGAGCATGCTGGTTTGCTGACCCATCTTGGACGAGTCGTCGAGCCATTTTTTCACTGGCTGATTCCGGAACTGCCGCGCAAACATCCCGCTTTCGGGCAAATGGCGTTTAATATGGCGGCTAACGCCCTTGGCTTGGACAATGCGGCAACTCCCAGTGGATTGGCGGCAATGAAGAGCTTACAAACCTTAAACCCCAGCAGCGTAAAGGCATCCAAGGCGCAAAGCCTATTTCTTGTGCTCAATGCCTCCAGTCTGACGATTTTCCCTGTCACGATCATTCTCTATCGTGCGCAGATGGGCGCGGCACAGCCTGCCGATGTTTTTCTGCCCATTTTGATGGCGACTTCAGCATCGACCCTTGTCGGTTTATTGGTCGTGGCCATGCTGCTTCGTCTGCCTATCTGGCAATGGAAGGTTATGGTGACCCTGGGTTCTGTGCTGTTGCTGTTTGTCGCAGTCTATTGGGGGTTGTCGGGTTTGCCACCATCACAGCTTGCCATGGTCTCGTCTCTGTTGGGCAATGGCTTCCTGTTAGTGCTCTTGGCCGCTATCTTGTTACTTGCGGTTCGGCGTCGAGTGAATGCATTTGAGTCGTTTATTCACGGGGCACGTGAAGGATTTGAACTGGCCATCAAGATATTGCCCTACTTGGTGGCGATGCTTGCTGTCATCGGCTTGCTTCGGGCCTCAGGTGTTTTGTCGGCGATAGAAACTGCGTTGGCTGGTCTATGCGGTTGGTTGGGGGTGGACACTGAATTTGTCGCCGCAATTCCTACCGCGCTTATGAAACCCTTATCGGGGAGCGGGGCGCGCGCGATGATGCTAGACGTGATGAATGCGCATGGTGTGGACTCTTTAGCCGCACGTATTGCGTCGATTGTGCAGGGCAGTACCGAAACCACGTTTTATGTCATGGCGCTATACTTGGGCGTGGTGCGCCTGACGCGAGCGAGGGCGGCACTTTTAGCCTCTCTGGCGGCTGATTTGGCCGGCATTGTGACCGCAATTTTGGTGGGCTACTGGTTCTTCAGCGCCTAGGTAAGGGAGCACTATCGGTCTTCTCCCGATGAGAAGTGGGATTGGCTGTTTCGGGTCGAAAGGGCAGTGGTTTTGTCACAAATGTCAAGAAAAAATCCACAGAAATTTAGATGTCATATTTGTCGTGAATTTATACGAAAGATAGCGAACTTTTTTCAAATTGTTTTTTAAAAGGCGCGCATAACCAATTGATTTATATAGATATTTTGTTGTTGTGCAAAAAATAACCAGTTTTCCGCAGGCCTAAGAGTTTCGCGGCTTGTCGAGGCTTTTTGGCAAGCTATCCCCAGAGTTATCCACAGAACTTGTGGAAAGTTGACAATATTATGATAAGTCCTTGATCGCACGTGCGACTGTATAGGTTTTGCCCTGTTTAAGCTTTTTATAGTTGCCAAATTGTTCGACAAATTGACGTTTGATGTACTTGGCAAGTCCAGCAATGGTGACAACCACCAGTGTGCCATTCGGTTTCAGCGCTTGGTAGGCGTCATATACGAAGATGGTGAGCAATTCGTTGCCTACCTTGGCAGGCAGATTTGAGACGATCAGATCAAATTTTTCATCTGGTGCCACCGCTTCGAAGCCGTTACTTAGCCGGACATCAACGTTCGTCAGTCGGTTGAGCTCGGCATTTTTTTGAGCATATTTCACAGCCACAAAGTCTTTGTCGAGCAACACAGCCCGACCTTGAGGTGCGCGTTTGGCCAATGTCAGGCCAAGTGCGCCGTAGCCACACCCTAAATCTGCAATATGGGCATCTTCGGCCACCTGCACTTGATCAAGTAACATGGCACTACCCTCATCAATTTGGCGGGGGGAAAATAGACCCCAAGTGGTTTGGAAGCGCATCTCGACGCCACATAAGGTGCGTACGATCGTTCGGTCTTTGCGAAGTGTCTCGATCAATTGTGGATTGATTGCCATAGCGTTATCCCAATTAACAATGTGGCCGTGTTGTAACACAAAAAATTCTGCGATGCCATTTGGCGTGACTTGTTGAAGCAGGCTACAATAACGACCCGTTTAAATTGGCGAAGGTATCCCGTGAAGTGGCAGCGAACGGCAGCCGCCGTGCTCGGCTTTCTGGGGGTGTTACTGGGCGCGTTTGGGGCGCATCGGTTAAAGTCGATTGTCCCAGCAGATGCGTTGGAGATTTGGAAAACCGCAGTGTTCTACCATTTGGTGCACGCCCCTGTGTTATTGTGGCAAACACGCTATGATAGCCGCTTTGCACGCTGGACATTCCTGTGTCTGTTCGCAGGCGTGTTGTTGTTCAGTGGCAGTCTTTATTGGCTTGTCTGGTCTGGGATACGGTTTTGGGGCTGGCTGACACCGTTTGGTGGGGTGTTAATGCTTGTCGGCTGGGGAATGCTTGCCTGGCAATCTTTTCACGTGAAAGTGTGATCGAAAGAGGTGTGGCGTAGTGATGTCAAAAGGGCCGGTATATCGAATTACTTTTATCAATCAAGGGCAAGTCTACGAAATTTACGCGCGTGAAGTGCATCAAAGCAATTTGTGGGGGTTTTTGGAAGTCGAGAAACTGCTGTTTGGTCAGTCGTCGAGCCTTGTTGTCGATCCGGGCGAAGAAAAATTGAAGGCCGAGTTTGACGGTGTTGAGCGAACCTACATCCCCATGCACTCGGTGGTCAGAATCGACGAAGTAGCCCGGCAGGGCACACCAAAAATCAATGAAATCAAAGGGGATAAAATTACCCCATTTCCCATGATGATGCAGCCGAAAAAAGATGTCTGATTCGCAAATGCCTGAGTTACTGCTCGGCAAACCAACCCATTATGATCAGGATTATTCGCCGGACTTGCTCGTCTCGGTCCCGCGGCAACAGCAGCGTGCCACTCTGAAGCATGTGGCCCCTTTTGGCTATGATGTCTGGAATGCGTACGAAGTCTCTTGGCTAACGCCGAATGGCCTGCCTGTGGTGCGGCTTGCGCGTTTGATTTTTCCGGCAGAAAGCCGAGCGCTCATCGAGAGCAAGTCCCTCAAGCTCTATTTGAATTCATTCAATATGACAACGTTTTCTTCCGATCAGGACGTTCGGGAGACGATTCGAAACGATCTTTCCAAGGCGGTCGAGGCACCTGTCGATGTCCAGCTGTTTGGGCTGAATGCGCTGAGTGAATGGGCGGTGGGTGCACCGCAGGGGATTTGTCTCGATACGTTGGAGACGAACTGTCACCATTATGCCTACCGACCGGAAATTTTGCAGACCGCTCCTCGAGGTGATTGGAACGAAGAGACCTTATTTAGCCATCTGCTTCGCTCCAATTGTTTGGTGACAGGGCAGCCTGATTGGGCAACGGTGCACATTGTCTATACAGGCTATCGCATTGAGCACACGAGTTTACTGCAATATTTGGTCAGTTACCGACAGCATCGAGAGTTTCACGAGCACTGTGTCGAACGAATATTTTCCGATATATGGACCCTAGGGGGGATAGACAAACTTGTGGTTCGGGCGCAATACACACGCCGTGGCGGGCTGGATATCAATCCAGTTCGGTCAAGTCAGCCGATTCCAATCACATTTTCTCGTTGGATTCGACAGTAAGTCATCGGAATGTAAAAAGCCCGGCAGTGCCGGGCTTTCATGTACTTGGCTTGGCCTTAGAGATTTTCGCTGCCTTCCAATTCCTTTTTCAGGGCACCTTGTTCGGTTTCCTCATGCACGCCACTTTCGGCACCATGCATCCACCGAATCAACATCGGCGAAATCAGCCACATGATGATGGCCGAGACAATCGCGGTAATGGCGATCCCGGCAAAAATGGCCATGGCGTTTTCAATCATCTGCGCTTCACTAACTTCCGCACCGTGACCAACACCGACCAGCGAGCCGACAAAACCGGCCACATAGTTGGCCAAGCCAGTGAATACAAACCAGACCCCCATCAATACGCTCGCCAGGCGAAGCGGTGCCAGTTTCGTGACCATGGATAGGCCAATGGGTGACAAACAAAGTTCGCCCATGGTGTGGAAGAAGTAAGCGGCAACCAACCATCCCATAGAGGTTTTTACCGACGGATCCCCGCCTTGTTCTAAGACCGCGCCGATCATAAACAAGAAGCCAACGCCTAAGAGAAACAGTCCAAAACCGAACTTCACAGGCGATGATGGTTCCTTGTCACCCAGTTTGCCCCAGAACCAAGCGAATAAGGGGGCAAAGGTGAATATGAAAAATGGATTGAGCGATTGGAACCAAGTGGTGGGCACTTCAAAGGCAAGGGCGTCGATGGTACGGTCAGTGAACTTGTTGGTATAGAGGTTCATCAAGCCACCAGCCTGTTCAAAGCCTGCCCAGAAAATGATGGTGAACACGCCCATGATGAAAATGACCTTGATACGGTCAAACTCAACTTTGGTCAACGGTTCGAATTTGTCGCTGTTGGACTCTCTTTGGCTGCGTTTGGCGGCTGGTTCAATGCCGATAGGGCCAAGCAGTTTGCGAGCAAAAAGCATTTGAATCAACAGGCTCAACACCATGCCAATGCCAGCGCAAATAAAGCCAGCCTGCCAGTTGCCGTCAAATGCCTCAACCACCGAGCCAACCACGATCCCCGAGAGGAAGGCCCCAAGGTTGATGCCCATATAGAAAATAGTGAAGGCACCATCCCGACGGTGATCGCCTTCTTCATAAAGATCACCTACCATCGTCGAGATGTTCGGTTTAAACAAGCCATTGCCTGCAATCAGGAACGCCAAGCCTGCATAGAAAACTTCGACTTCCTTCCCAGGCACCCAAGCATGCGGTGTACCGAGCAAAAATTGACCGATGGCCATCATGAAACCTCCAATAATGATGGCTTTTCGTTGACCTAAATACTGATCGGCCAACCAGCCGCCAATGAGTGGCGTCAAGTACACCAAGCCGGTAAAAATGCCATACAGGTTAAGTGCGTCGGCGCTGCTCCAGCCGAGGCCACCTTCCTGTACTTTGGTGGTCAGGTAGAGCACCAAGATGGCGCGCATGGCGTAATAGGAGAAACGCTCCCACATTTCTGTGCCAAAGAGGAGAAACAAAGCTTTGGGGTGGCCAAACATGGTCCCCTGATTTCTTATTCGTTCAATACTCATGGAACTGGGCTCCGTTTGTTGTTATCAAGTGATGCGTGGACAATCCCTCAACTTGAGAGGGCTAAAGGTACCGATTTTTAGGCGTTGTCGTCAATTGCAATTGACGACTCCGGGGGATTGGGGCCGGTGTAGCGGATATCAAGCACTTCAACCCATTTAGTTTGTCCCGCCGCAACAAAAGTGACCTCACTGCCAATGCATTTGCCTAATAGCGCTCGGGCCAGTGGTGAATGAATGCTGATATAGCCACAACTGGCGTCCGCTTCATCGCGACCTACCAGTCGGTACCAAGCGCTTTTGCCTGCTTCATCCTCAATTTTGACCCAGGCGCCGAAGTAAATTCGGCTCTGGTCATTTGGCAGTCGATCAACGATACGCAGTGCATCGAGTCGCTTTTGCAGATAGCGAATGCGACGGTCAATTTCACGTAATTTCTTTTTACTATAAATATACTCCGCGTTCTCTGACCTATCCCCTTCGGCGGCGGCATCGGACACACGTTGAGTCCATTCGGGACGTTCAACCCGCCATAAGTGTTCAAGCTCTTGAGACAGCTTCTTGTATCCTTCTGGCGTGATATAGTCCGTGTTCATAACCTATGGAACTTTTTGGCCTTTGCCGTACATTGTAATGAAAGATTCATTGGACGGGGAGCATGAACCAGTGGTGTGGCGGTGCCCTATTCCAGGCGTGTCGGCCGTTTTGTTGTGCGAAAACTGGTTAGTGCCAGAGCGCGCGTGGCATTTGTTGTTTTGGCTGCGTTATCATGTTGATTGGCAGCAGCTTCCGGTGCGTGTTTTCGGGCGACGTTACTGGCAACCCAGGTTGTGTGCGTTTGTGGGGCGAAGCGAGACACTTTCTTATCAATATTCAGGTTTAACGCTACAGGCACAGCCATGGCCGATGCCGATTGCACAGCTTGCGGAACAACTGTATGCCGACTGCGCCATCAGCTTTAATGCCTGCCTATTGAACCTGTATCGCCATGGCGAGGATCGGATGGGGATGCATTCGGACAACGAGCCGGAGCTGGGCAGTGCACCGCACATTGCGATTGTCAGTTTGGGGGGCGACAGGTTTTTAAAAATGAAGCATCGGCGCAGTGGTCAAAGCGTGCGTATCTCGTTGCCGCATGGCTCATTGTTATGGATGCGCCCGCCCTGCCAACGCGACTGGCAACATGGCATTGGACGTCAGGCAAGGGCGAAGCCGCGCATTAGTTTGACGTTCCGAACAATTATTGACGAAATTGGAGATGAACGATGAAAGTTGAGGCAGTTCGTGTCGTAAGTCAAACACCGGGTCAAGCGGCCATGGTGACACAAATTGACCGTGACAGCATTGGCGCCGGCGAGGTGCTGATCAAGGTGCATTATTCTGGCATCAATTATAAAGACGCTTTGGCGGTCACTGGCCGCGGCAAAATTGCGCGGCGGTTGCCGCTCGTAGCCGGCATTGACCTCGCTGGCGAAATTGTCGCGTCCGATGACCCGGATTATGCTCCGGGGACTTTGGTGCTCGCCAATGGTTGTGGACTGGGTGAAACTCATGATGGGGGCTTTGCTGAATTTGCCAGATTGCCGTCTGATTGGGTGATTCCCCTTCCAGAGGGACTTAGTCTGCGCGAAGCCATGATTTTGGGGACGGCCGGTTTTACGGCGGCGTTGGCGTTACATCGAATGGAAGTCAATGGCCAAAACCCGGCGATGGGTCCTCTGGTGGTCACAGGCGCCACTGGCGGGGTGGGTGCCTTCGCCGCACGGTTAGCCATGAAAGCTGGTTACGAGGTGGTGGCGGTCTCAGGGCGTGTGCCGTTACATGATTGGCTGCGTCGTCTGGGTATTACGCAGGTCGTGACGCCAGAAGCATTGTCGCTTTCGGATGCTCCACTTCAGACTGCGCGTTTTGGTGGCGTCATCGACAATGTCGGCGGCCCATTGCTGGCCAAGTTGATCAGTAGCGTGCAATTGTGGGGCAATGTCGCTAGCATTGGCTTAGCCGCGTCGGCGGAGTTATCGACGACGGTATTTCCCTTTATTCTGCGTGGCGTGTCCTTGCTGGGTGTCAGTTCAGCCAACTGTCCAATGGTCCTTAGGCGTGCGCTTTGGGAGCGTCTTGCCGAGGATTGGAAACTGGACAACTTGGAGCAACACGTGGTCAAAGAAGTGTCGTTGGCAGAAGTGCCTGAGGCTGCTGAGCAACTTCTGGCACGCAAACTAAAAGGGCGGGTGTTGGTGCGCGTCACACCGTCACAGTAACGCCGTCTGCCAGGGCGTTGAGTACGGCGAATGTTGCTTGACTTAGCGCATGGCTGGCGGCCTCCAGGTTGGCTAGAAATTGGGTTTCGGATGGCGCCGGTTGGTCGAGTAAATTGGTAATGGATTTGATCGCTACGACCGGCGTTCGGTAAAAGCGTGCCACCCAAGCGATGGCCGCAGCTTCCATTTCCTTCGCTACCGCATCGAAGTGTTTTATCATATGAAGGTCTGAGTCGCTGCGCTTAAGGCTTCCGCCAGTTGAAATCACGCCTTGTGGTAACCCGGTTCGTTCGGCCAGTGCATCGGTATTGGCGGCCGGTATTCTGCCTTGCGCGAAAGCTTCAAAACCGTCAATCGGGACATGCCGATCATGAAAGACAAACTGTCCTCGACTCAGGTAGACCGTCCCAATGTGTGCGCCTTTGGCTGCAAAACCGCCTGCTGTACCGGGATTTAACAGCAGATCACAGTGGGTTTCGTGCAGGAGAGAGTATGTGGATAGCGTGGCCGCATCTGTGCCAATTTGGTCGACACCAACTACAGGATCCACGCCACTTGACTGGAGCACAATCTCAAGGCCTTTGAATTGACCGTGGAATCGGCGAAAGTTGAGATGTCGATCGGCCAAGGGTACAGGCTGCAAATCCAAGGCTTGTAAAATCGGCTCGGCTTCGGCCTGCATGGCCATCACAATTCCGATGCGACGATAGTGGGTCATGGTCTCTCCGTGATCGCGTAAATGCCCGGCGCGTTCCGCCAATAACCTTGGTAGTCAAGACCGTAACCAAAGACAAAACGGTCTGGTACAGCAAGGCCACAGTAGTCGGGACGATAATCTGGTCGCGCTTTTCGGTCATGGATTTTCTCGACCAAAACACAGGTTTTGACAGAACGCGCACCTTGCGCCAAACAATACTCCATCACACCCAATAGCGTCGCACCTTCGTCATAAATGTCATCGACGAGGACGACGGCCCGCTCGCGTAGCGGTATCCTTGGGGTTTGTATCCACCGCAATTGTTGGCCTCGTGTTGCCGTGCCATAGCGACTGGCATGCACGTAGTCAACCTGTAGCGGGAAGGGCAGGCATGGTAAGAGCTGTCCAGCAAAAATGAGCCCACCGTTCATGACCACCAAAAAGATGGGGCGTGCGTCGGCCAGTTCGGTCAATTGGTCAGCCATTTTATGAATGGCCGCTGTGACTTCCTCCTGCGAGTAAAGGCAGTCAGCTTCTTTAAAAATGCTTTGCATCTGCTCAAGTATTGATGACGCCATCAGCGCATTTGCTCCTTTTCGGCCTTGGCAAGCAATGCGGCTATCGCTTGTACTGTTTGTGGATGATATCGATTCTTAAATTGCTCAAACAGCGCGCGCGCTGTGGCCAGGCCAGCGGGCGTTTCTGTTAATGCCCGATAGACAGGTAGAATGAGGCGATTGCGACCGATACTGCCAAGATGCCTTTCCACCGCATGTTGAGCCCCAGTGTAACCGCTGCGTATGGCAAGCGGCAGCCAAGCCAGTCCAATTTCGGCATTTGGGCTGTTCGACAGTTGATAGACATGATCGAGTTCGGCCAGCCGTTTACGGTCGAATTTTGGCGCGAGCTGGCCAAGAAAATAGACCCATTCCTGAGTTGACCAATGTTTTGCCTTCAACTCGGGGGTGCTGAGTGCCCCCGATTTCCATGCCGTCAGGGCGTGTTCAAGTTTGTTCAGACGCGCCGAGAACGGCGGTTTAAAAGGTTTCGGTATACCCGGGCCATATAGCCAGGCGTTGAGTTCTGCCATCCCGAAACCTTTGTCTTTGTTTGGTCTAAAGAGGTGTTGGTCGATGTAACGTGCGAACTTCTCAGAAGTGATGGTTTGAAACTTGAAATGGGCGAAATAACGTTTCAAGAAATTATCTAGGGCGGCACGCCCAAACACATGTTCCAGCGTGTGCATCAGGAATTGGCCTTTGTTGTAAACCACGGGTGACCAAGCGTCGTCGGGGTGTTTCCCCTTAAGGTTTTGCACAAGCCCCTGCTCCGCTTTGGGAATTTCCGTCCGAAACGCATTCATCATGTCTCGGTAAGCAAGCACTTGCTCCATTTCAGCCAACTCGCGGCCATAAATTTTTTCAACAATGCGATTTTCCAGATAGCTCGTAATGCCTTCGTTGAGCCAGAAGTCTTGCCAAGTCTGGTTGGTCACCAAATTGCCAGACCAGCTGTGTGCAAGTTCATGGGTAATGAGACTCACAAGTGACTTGTCGCCAACAATCACCGTTGGCGTGATAAACGAAAGACGCGGGTTTTCCATTCCACCATAGGGAAAACTAGGCGGCAAAATCAATAAATCGTAACGTTTCCATACATATGGGCCGTATAGGCTTTCGGTCGCTTGTATCATTTTTTCCGTGTCTTCGAACTCTTTTGCGGCGCGAGGCAACACAGCAGGCTCAGCCCAGACGCCAGAGCGCGGTGACCAGCTATGGAATTTGAGATGCCCTGCCGCGATGGCGAGTAGGTATGGCGCGATGGGCTGATCCATATGAAATTGGAAGCTGCCATTGTTTGGTGCGGATGGATCGTTATCGGCGCTCATTAGCACACGAATGCCTTTGGGCGCCTTCACCTGAGCATCATAAGTGATGCGAATCGCTGGCGTGTCCTGCATTGGGATCCAACTGCGACCATGTATGCTCTGCGATTGCGAGAACATGAAAGGGGCTTTCTTGTCCGCGGTGGCCGAGGCGGGCAGCCATTGCAAACCGGTACCGTCGGGCGTCGTTTCGTAATGAATGCGCAGTTTTTCGACTTGATACGGCACATGGATCACCAGCGCCCTGCCACGGATGGGATCTTGTGCAGAAAGCGTGAAGGTGGCCGACTGCCAAGCCCCATCATTGCCAAGTATCTCGACGCCATGAATTTTGAGCCCATTGGTGTCTAGCACGACTTTTTTGGCGTGGGGATTTTTCCAAAACAATGTATGAGTCACGCTGCCAGCGAGCTTCTGGCGTTGAAAATCAAGCGTCACATTCAGCGACATGTGCCGGATGCGGACATCTTCCAAGTTTGCAAAACTATGCGGATCAATTTGTGCGTGAGCACTTACCCACCAGAGTAATGCCAAATAGACGCCGAGCATGCGTTTTATTCTCATTTTTCTCCCCAGATTAAGAACGGTACGCTTAAGGCGACTAGTATATACTTGTGGGAAGCAATTTTGGAAAACGATTATGACGCGTGGCAGTGGCGTTTGGATGCAAACACGGGCAGTCCGCCGGGTGGCGTTGCTGCCCGTTGTGATTGCTTTGGTGATTGCTGCTGGCATTATTGGTTTTGCGATCGTGTCTTATGGCGAGCGACGAAGCGTGATTGAAAGTGAGTTGCACGGTGATGCTCAGCTAGTGGCGCGACATGTTCGGCATTGGGCGGCGACTCAGTATGACAAGGCGGCTACCCTGAAAGGTTTGGCTGAGCACTATTTCTCAGAAGTCGCCTCATCGTCGGATCAGACACTGGTATCGCGATACTTTTTAGCAGCGCACACACCAGTGGGCTATGCCTTGTCCAAAAGTCAGGCCAATCACGGCAAGCTGGGCAATATCATTGCCACGGAAACCGCGCGAGAAAGGCTTCAGAAACAGCCCGAAGAGTGGCTTATGCTGTACCGCTTATTTCCGGTTTTTGCCCAGTTCAAGTTCCGGGATGAGACTATTCTGTGGCTCCACTATGTTTCCAACCAACGTGACTTTGGCGGCATTTATCCTTGGACAGACGTTGTGCAATTGCTCACGGGCTTTGGCGTCGACCGCGTGGAACAAATGTATGAAAAAATTTATTCGGAACAGCGGCGGCGGGCTCGAGGCATTCAATACGATTTGCACCAACCGATCACCTGGTCTCCGCCCTATATCGATGCCGGCACGGGCAAACCGACAGTCACCATCAGTGCACAGGTGGTGGATGGAAGAAAGGCGCTTATTGGCTTTGTTGGTCTGGACATTGCCCTTGACAAAGTGCCGGAGCTGCTCGTATTAAATCAACGTTGGCAAGGCCGGGCTTATCTTATCGACCAGAATGGTTTTCTGGTTGCGGAATACCCATCTGAACCAAAGCCATTGGCCATTCAAAAGTTTTCAGGATATTCACCAGCGCTCTCTGGCGCGCTAAGACGTTCTTTGTTATCAAATGCAGACCTGACATATCTTGGCGATCACGCTGTCGTGGTGCAAACGTTAGAACCGAGCCCTTGGCGCATTTTGGTCGCGGTACCAACGAAAAATATTGACCAAGCCGTCTGGATGGGGTGGCAAAGTGAGGCGACCGTGACCTTGCTTATGCTGTTTGCCATTGCGGCAACTACTCTGCTGATGCATTTCTGGCTGATAAGACCAGCGATACGATTGGCAGAGTTTGCGACATGGAAGGCGAGTCATGACGAATTAATCCCTCGGTTTTGGATGCCGTGGTATCTCTACATACAAAAAGAGAAACGGCGTCAGCGTCGCACATTGGCACGACTTCAGAAAAAGATCGCCGATCTCGAGCGCGAACTCTCGTACTGGGGAGAACAGCTGAAAGCACAAAGGGCTGAACATCAGTCCTTTATCCTGTCTGTATCTCAGGATTTGCGCTCACCCTTACGTGGCGTGTCCGGTTTTGCCGAATTATTGAGCTTAGAGAAAAGTGATCAACTCGACGACGAAGGGCAAAAAATCATTGCCCGTTTACAACAATGTGCGCGTCGAGCGCTTCGGATCGTTGAGGGCTTGCTGTCGTTGTCACGCCTGACGCGACGACAAATAAAGATAGTACGGGTCGATTTGTCGGCGTTGATGGCGGAAATTGTGGAGAACAAAAGCCACTGTTTGGACGATGTTCCGGAGGTAGACATCGAAAGAGGCCTGGAAGTGATGGGCGATCAAGAGTTGCTCCGCGTTGCGATGACAGAACTGATTGACAATGCGATACGTTTTCGTGACAAGGCGAGGCCGCTAATCATTCGTGTGGGTTCTGTGGTCGTGGCTGGCGAGGTTCGTTATTTTGTCAAGGACAATGGTATTGGCATGCCGCTTCAAAATCCTGATATGCCATTTCGCCCTTTTGTGTGCTTGCACCATGAAGGTGAAGCCCCGATCGGGGAAGGCATTGGTTTGACCCGAGTCAGACAAATCATTCGGCGCTTGGGTGGACAAGTCTGGATCGAATCAGAAGTCAATGTTGGCACCACGGTCTGGTTTACTTTGCCCTTGCTGGGGCGCGGGATTCTTTCATGGCAGGCGAATGGACGTTCGAGAATGAGCGAAGTCCATAACCCAGAACCATGATGGTGACATATTGCTAATACACACTGGGGAACCCTTCCGGTCTTGTCTTAAAGCGCCGGTGGACCCACATGTAATCTTCCGGATTTTGTTGGAGTGTTTGTTCAAGGAGGTTCATTAAGCGCTGTGCGTCCTCTTGTGGTGAACGGCCTGGGAAGTTTTCCAGCGCAGGTTGTATCTTGATGGTCATCCCATCCTGTGTGCGATGAATGATGACGGGATGGACACGCACCTTGGCATGCTTGGTAAACCATGTCGTGCTGGTTATGGTGGCTGCAGGTTGTCCAAAAAAGTCAACAAATACACTTTGTGAACGGCCGTGGTCTTGATCTGGTAAAAACCATAGTACTTTTCCGTTTCGCAGTGCCTTGAGCATTTTGCGGACTTCGTC
>RFGJ01000005.1 GCA_003696665.1 Gammaproteobacteria bacterium
CGGATGCCGATCCGCACGGTTGGAGAATACCTCAAGCGCTGGGGATTTACGCCACAGAAGCCCGTCAAGCGGGCCTATGAGCAGAATCCAAAGGCGGTCCAGCGCTGGTTGGATGAGGATTATCCGGCCATCAAGGCCAAGGCGAAGGATGAGAAGGCAGAGATCTACTGGGGTGACGAAACGGGGGTGCGTAGTGACGGTCAGCATGAAAGGGGCTATGCCCCCAAGGGCAAGATGCCGGTGATCCGCCTCAATGCCAAGCGAAGTTCGATCAACATGATTTCTGCGGTCACCAATCAAGGGAAGGTCCGCTTCAGGGTATTTGAGGGGAGTATGAACGCGGACATCCTGATTGATTTCTGCAAGTGTCTGATTAAATCCGCGAAGCGGAAGGTTTATCTGATCTTGGATAACCTGCGTGTTCACCATGCCAAGGTATTCAAGGCGTGGCTCACAGACCATGAGGATGAGATAGAGGTCTTCTATCTGCCGTCCTATTCCCCGGAATTGAATCCGGATGAATACCTGAACTGTGATTTGAAGGCCGGGGTTCACAGCGGCAAGCCGGCCGGGGATAAGAAGCAGCTGAAAAAGAAGGTGGTATCGCATATGCGCATGTTGCAGAAGAACCCTGGGCCGGTTGCCAAGTACTTCGAGCACGAGAAAATCCGTTATGCCGCATAACAGATATCCTTTATTGCTGAGTTAATATTGTGACTCTTCCAGTAACTTTCCAATATGTTGAATCTTCAGAGTGTTTAGAAAAGGAAGGCCGATGATTCGTCTAAGCAGTGTCAGTAAGGAATATTACAACGGCCAAGTGAAAACCTTGGCCATTAAAAACGTAAACTTATACATTAAATGTGGAGCCCTCGCATGCTTAGTAGGAAGAAGCGGCAGCGGTAAAAGTACGCTACTTGGGTTACTTGGTTTGATTGACACACCAACCTCGGGCGAGATTCTGTTTGGCCAGAATAATGTGTCAGGTTTGTCAGATAGCCAATTAGCAGCCATACGTCGGAAGAAAATTGGCATCATTTTCCAACGATTTAATCTGCATCCGGCTCTTTCGGCACTCGAAAATGTGATGTACCCGTTGTACATGCTCAAAGATAAGCAAGCCAAGCCTAAAGCAATAAAAGCGCTTGCAGATGTGGGTATGGAAGAACTTTCATCGCGTCGTCCTAAGGAACTCTCGGGTGGACAGATGCAGCGGGTAGCTATCGCGAGAGCATTTGCAAAACGCCCAGAACTAATTATTGCCGACGAGCCAACTGCTAACCTTGATTCGGAAAATGCAAGTATCGTTTACGAATTGCTGGAAAAATTCCATAAAGAACAGGGGGCGACAGTTGTGATCGCTACGCACGACCGTGAATTTGTGGAGCGATGCTCGCACAGGATAACTTTGCATGATGGTATGCTGGTACAAAATAACAATGTGATCAATTGAGGCTAATCAAAATGTCAGAAATACTCATCGGTATAATAATGTGTATTCTAATTGCGGGTTGTCAACCACCATCTGACCAACCTGTTAAATCTAAAATTGCGTCTGCGCAGAAGGTAACTAATGAGTCGAATTATAAAAAATCTGTGATTGACGTCTTAAATGAGAGTCAAGCATTAATGGGAGATAAAGACTTGAACGAACAACGCTTGGACGCAGGGATCAAAAAAATTGAATTGCTGATAGCGCTGGGCAAAACGATAAGCGGTGACACATCGAAATTTAAAGAAGCCGAATTGCTGTCGACTCTGGGCGCTATGTACGCTCGAAAAGCAGC
>RFGJ01000006.1 GCA_003696665.1 Gammaproteobacteria bacterium
GATTATGTGGTCTCTGTGAACATTGTGCAAAGCCCGGATTTGCCGGGGATACCGGCCTCGGATGCGCAGCGAATTACGGTCACTGTGGACGCCCCCAATGGCGAAACCATTGCGCTCAGTGCCTACCGGGCGAAGGAGTGGCCATGATTCGTCGGCGTGGTTTTACCCTCATTGAACTCATTATTGTCATCACCCTGACCGGTATTGTCGTGGCCATGATTGGCCCCCTGTTGGTTCGTCCTTTTTCATTGGTGACCGACCAAGAGCGACGCGCACGGCTGCTGGAGCGGGCGCAAGCGGCCATTACCCTGATTCAGCGCGAGGTTAGGCAAGCCTTGCCGAACAGCGTGCGCGTCAATGGTACAGCGCTGGAACTGGTGCCCGTGTTGTTTGCTGGCCGTTATCCATCCGGAGACGATCCGGCCAATATTGATACGTTGACCCCCAGAAAACCGGACGCCAACTTCTCGGTCATGGCAGATTTTTCCTTACCAAGCGGTGCGCGCGCGGTGGTCAATCCGCACAACACAACCCTGTTTTATAGCGCTATGGCCGATGCTTACAACGGCATGGTGACCCCTTCCACCACAACCGTGAGTTTGGTCGATAATGGGACACAGGATCGCATCACCCTTTCGTCCCCATTTCGATTTGACCCGTCGGGCAATGGCTCTCCCTCGCGCCGGGTGTTTTTTGTCAGCACACCGGTGACTTATCTGTGTGAAGGCAACGAACTCCGTCGGTTTGCCAGTTATTCGGCGGCTGTCGCGCAACCGACGAGTTCGTCAAGCGCGCCGTTGAATACCGCGGGCAGCCAGGCATTGGTCACCGATGGCGTGACCTTTTGTCAATTTCGTTATGCCGTTGGTGTCGCTCAGCGTTCCGGACTTTTGACCATCGAATTAGAATTGAGCGAAGATGGCGAGGCAGTCAGGCTGATTGGCCAAGTGCACGTGGAGAATGTGCCATGAATCGGGCGCGTGGTTTTTCACTGGTCACCGCCATGTTCATCATGATCATTGTTGCCCTATTGGTGGCGTCGGTGGCGCGAATAAGCGGGCAGAGCCGGCAGGCTGGTGTATTACAGCTTTCAGAAGCGCGCGCTTTTCAGGCGGCTCAAACAGGGCTTGAGTGGGGCCTTTATCAGCTACAAGGCGGTAATTGTCCAGCCAGTCCCACCACTTTTCAGGTTGGGGGCGACTTGGCGGGTTTTCAAATCCAGGTGTCGTGTACTCGCCGTGACTACACAGAAAACGGCGCTTCGGTTGCCATTTTCGACTTAACATCGATGGCCACACGCGGCACCCTAGGTGTGGATGCCGACTATGTGTCTCGGCAGGTACAGCTCACGGTGGAAGGGCCATGAAACGGTTGTTGTGGATCTGGGGACTTGTGTTCAGTGCACAGCTCTTCGCGGCACCTGGAGACATTTTATTCTCTGACGATTTTGAACGTAATGCCCTCGGGGCAGACTGGTCAGCATCGGACACGGCGGCGGCCCAAATCAGCACACTAACCGCCAATTCGGGGACGCGGAGCCTGCACACCTGTTGTACCGCTGTGACGGTGACTTCGCGAGTTTTTGACCTGTCGGCGGTCGCGGGGGCAAGGTTAGCACTTTGGCTCCGCATCGGTTCGGATGTTTTTAGCGAAGATCCCGACTTGGCCGGGCTAGAAGACTTTTACATCGAATATCTGGATAGCAGCAATAATTGGCAAACGCTCCAGTATGTTCCCGGCGGAACCACGCCCGGTTCGGTCATTAATGTGTCCGTCGATCTGCCTTCGGCTGCATTGCACGCAGGCTTCCGATTTCGTTTTCGCCAGATAGGTGGCTCAGGCTTTGGTGCGAACAACAATGGGAATGCCAGCACTGGCTGGGACTTTTATCACATCGATGATGTGCTTTTGACCGAAACATCCGGCATTCCAAGTGGACCACCATTTTGTGACGATTTTAGTGGCGGGCTGAATTCTGCCAATTGGCGGGTTTTCCCTTCTGGTGGGGATGCTGGGGTATCGAATCAAACCGGGGGGGTATCACCGCCAAGTCTATTTACTCGGTGGGGAGCGGTTTCGGTGGAATCTCGCCGGGTTGACCTCTCGCCGTATAGTAACGTCGAGGTTCGGGTGTGGGTGCAGCGCGGTTCAGATGCCTTCAGTGAAAACCCTGACATTGGCGAGGATCTGGTCATAGAGTTTCTGGATAACAATGGCAACTGGATTGCCCAAGAAACATTCGCAGGGAATGGCACGCCAGGCCAAGTCTTTAATCGAACCTACACGTTACCAAGCCAGTACTTGCATGCGAACTGGCAAATACGTTTTCGGCAGACGGGAGGC
>RFGJ01000007.1 GCA_003696665.1 Gammaproteobacteria bacterium
AGGCCACGAGGCTCTACGATGAGGCGCGTGAGTTCCAGAAGAAAGCATTTGAGAAAGTTCGCCAAGGGGCGCCACTTGATTTGGCACCCGTCGCCTCGCTGACAGATAGCATGATGACATCCTTGTTTCGTAATCAGGATGCGTTGCTTTGTTTGACGCGGATGCGCACGAAAGATGCTTATTTGCTTGAGCACTCCATCAATGTCAGCATCCTGATGATGGTATTTGCGCGTGCCCTGGGCCTTGATGAAGCCTTGATCAGACAATTGGCGCAAGGGGCTTTTTTGCACGACATCGGGAAAATCCGCATTCCGGACAAGATTTTGAACAAGCCTGGCCGATTGACCCCTGAAGAATATGAAATCATGAAAAAGCATGCGACATACAGCGCCGAGGTTGTGAGCGAGATAGCGGGCATGGCAGATGTGTCCAAGCAGGTGGTGGCGCGTCATCACGAGCGAGTGGATGGACAAGGCTATCCACGGGGGTTGAGTGCCAGCGAGTTGACCATGTACGACAAAATGATCAGCATTGTGGATGTCTATGATGCCATGACCGCCGATCGGGTTTATAAGGAAGGCATGGTACCGTTTAAGGCATTGAAATTGATGCGAGGCATGGCAGGTAGCCATTTCGATGAACCATTGCTCATGAAATTTATTGCAGTGATGGGCCTGCACCCTGTCGGCACCTTGGTCAAGTTGGACAGCGGCAAAATCGGAATGGTGATCAAAAGCAATCGTCTGGAACCTTTGAAGCCAGTGGTCAAAGTGTTTTACAACGCGAAGTCAAAAACACACGTTGCACCTTATGACTTGGATCTTGGTGATCGTTATTGCCAAGACAGTATCGAAAAGGCAATCAAACCGGAGGATTTTCGGTTGGATTTGTTGCGTTTTTTCAAGGAAAGCATGCTATGAAAAACGGGCCAGAGGCCCGTTTTTCATGGGACGAGTTACAGATTGATCACCGCCTCGTAACGTAACCTTGGGGTTTGCGGGTCAATCGGACTGCCTTTGATTTCGATGGTGATTCGATATTGTCCAGC
>RFGJ01000008.1 GCA_003696665.1 Gammaproteobacteria bacterium
CAGAGCACTGTCACTATGGGAGCACGATATGCCATCCTTTGAACAGCTTTCCTCGACTGAGCCTTTTATGATCGATACTCTCGATCTGCACCAGTGGCTTCAATGGGTATTGATCCCGAGGTTACGACAGGCGATTTCTGACCAAGCCGCGTTGCCCGAAAAGTGCGCTATTGCTCCCGTGGCAGAGATGTTTTATGAGGGTGCGAGTTTTGATGCGAGTCGATTGTGTAAGATACTCGCGCGAATTGATCATTTGCTGAGTCATGCCTAAGCTGTCGGCTCAGAATACGGCGACAATATGACGCCGTGTAACTCGTTGCCAATCATGTCCACAAAGCCCTCAAAACGCTTTTCACCGTCCGTGGCAAACTCAAACCGATAGCGCCGAACCAGATGCAGACCACGCTGCCGCTCGTATTTCGGTGTCCACTGAATTAAAGCGACCGTGTCATCAAGAAACTGAAGCCCAAGGCGTGTGCATGTTCGGCGTGCCGCATGGACAGCGATTTCTCGCACACGCGCACCACGCCACCACACGACGGCAACGAGTGAAAGCAGGGCCAGAAAAAAAAGACGAAATAGCATGCATCAACAGCAGGCCAATCTTAGGCCTGCTGACAAATTACTTTTCACCCGACTCAGTGGCAACATTAACCTTGTCCACGCCAGCGCGTTTCACCGCATCCACCACTTTGGTGACCACGTCCATCGACGCATCTGGATGTGTGATGACAATAACCGGCGCTTTAGAGTTCTGTGAGCGACGGCTTTGGACATTCCCTTCGATGGCCCGAAAGTCGACTTCACGCTTGTTGACCGTAATGCGATCATCTGCCGAAATCCTAATCACCACCGGCTCCACATTCGTTTGTTGAGCACTATTGGTTTGCGAATTCGCAGGCCGTTGAATGTCCAGACCGGACTCTTTGACAAAGGAAGTCGTCACAATGAAGAAAATCAACATGATGAACACGATGTCCAGCATCGGCGTCATGTCGACTTCTGCTTCATCTGCAATATGGCTGTGTTTTCTTTTCATAACTGTGCTCAAACATTCAATTCAGTGACCAAAAACCGCTGGCACTGCCAGCAATAAGACGCTAACTATAGCGGTTCGCCCGCCCATCTGTCCAGCATCAGCCACAAATATCGGCCCTATCTTTGGCAACCGGCGCAGTAGTATGTGCTTCGGCCGGAAATCACAATACGCCGTATGGTCTGCTGGCAAACGGAGCAAGGCGCATCATCACGGCCATATACCTCAAGACGTTGCGCGAAATACCCAGGACGACCATCGGTGCGAATAAAATCCTTGAGCGTGGTGCCACCCGCCGCAATGGCCTGAGACAGCACGGCTTTGATCGCATCAACAAGTCTTGCCAGACGGTCACGTCCGATTTTTCCAGCGGGCGTCGTCGGCCTGATTTTGGCCAAAAACAGGGCTTCACAGGCATAAATGTTCCCGACGCCCGCCACCACCGTTTGGTCCATAATAAAATTCTTTATCGGGACGGAGCGGCCACGACTTCGTTGATACAAATAATCAGTTGAAAAATCATCCGACAGCGGCTCGGGCCCCAGTTTAGCCAAGTAAGGCGGCAAGTGCTCAAGGTCTTCACGGTAATCGAGAAAGCCAAACCGCCGTGGATCGTGGTAACACAAAATGCCGTTGTTTTCGAAATGCCACCGGAAGTGTTCGTGTTTCTTCCATGGAAACGAATGTTCCCGAATCACCCGGAAGGCGCCAGACATCCCCAAATGGGCGATGACTATCGCTCGCTCAAACCGAAACAACAGATACTTTGCCCGACGTTCGATGCATTGCAACACTTGATTCGTGAGCTTGTTCTCTAGCGATAACGGGATTGGGTGACGCAAATGTCGCTGGCGAATCTCGATCGACTGCAATCGTCGGCCCTCAAGATGGGGCGATAAGCCACGGCGGGTTGTTTCGACTTCAGGCAATTCTGGCATCTTTACTGATGTCTCAGCCAATTGGGAACCAATTGCTTATTTTGCCTTGTGTCGAATAAATAGCGAAGTGATTTTTCCGGCAGTGCTATCACCAGTTGGTTGTCATTTACTGAGATGCCATAGCGGACATAGTGGTGTTCGGAGCGAACTTCCAGCACATGCTCCGGTGCTTTATTGTCAGCCGTCTCTATCCCATTTGGCAATTGCGGCCGAGACAACAGTTTTAGCCAGTCAATGACCGTCTCGGGCGAGATGGCTCGGCCATCCAACCACACATGCGTCACCACATCCTCATGCCACAGCACCACCGGAGCTATCTGAGGTTGGCCTTTGTTTTCGACAAGATGCTTGTGCACCACTAAGATCAGAATGATCATGGCCGCGGTGACAAAGATGACCACATTAAGCCACTGACGCTCGTTGCCCATGTTGCTAACCGTTCAACAGTTCGAGACTTTCCTTTGCCCACGCAATGGCTTCCATGTAGGCCGTGTTGAG
>RFGJ01000009.1 GCA_003696665.1 Gammaproteobacteria bacterium
AAACTGCGGGCGCGCCGGCATGCAGTAACGGCAACGCAGGTCGCAGCGGTCGGTCACCGACAGGCGCAGGTAGGTGACGCGCCGACCGAAAGGATCGACAAGGGGACGCGTTACGTCTACAGCTGACACATGGCCTATCTGTCCAAGCCCCGGGGAATCTGCGTCCTGTCCATGCGGGTACCTCATCAGTGCCTCTTCACCAAGCTTTTGTTCTACTTCCTTATAACGGAGCAACAAGTGCAAAAGCCAACGTAAGGCATTCACTGGACCAATTGGCAGCTTGGGGCACCATTTTAGCCAACCGACGGAGGGTGCTCCGATAAGAGCTGAGTGTAGGGATCGAGACTGGCGTATCTAAGGGTGTCTCTTACCGAAAGAAAGTGAGATTGCTGGCAGATTTGGCGACATGGGTATATATGTGGGATGTGAAGCGCAGGAGGGTTTCCGGGCAACTCTTGTCACTCCCTTTCGAAAGCTGAGGCGGATGTGAGGATTGGGGTAGCTATGGCTGTAACGGAACGCGGGTCACTTCGCTTCGGGAACATAAAGCTTTCGAACTGGAGAAATTTCAAAAAGGCGGATGTTGCGCTTCAAGGCCGCGTGTTCGTCATCGGTCCCAATGCGTCCGGAAAATCGAATTTCTTGGATTGTTTCCGTTTTCTTCACGATCTTGTATCGTTCGGCGGTGGTTTTCAGGAAGCAGTGGGGCGGCGTGGCGGCGTTTCCAAGCTGCGCTGTCATGCTGCACGTCGGAATCCCGACGTCGAAATTGACGTGAGAATTGTTGACGCCGATGGCAAGGAAAGGTGGAAATATACACTTGGTTTTAAACAAAATAAAATGTCGATACCCTTAATAGTAAAAGAAGAAATAATAAGAGGTGGAAAAAAAAAGATAGTTATGCGTCCCGACGAAGATGATAATGCGGATCAGGAGCGGCTTAGACAGACAGCCTTGGAGCAAGTCAATGTCAATAAGGAATTTCGAGAATTAGTTGATTTCTTTAGAAGTGTTCGCTACTTACATCTGGTGCCCCAACTTATTCGGGAACCTGAACGGTATCGCAGTGTTTCCGAACGGTCACCATTCCGAAGCGAATATGATCCTTTCGGCGGTGATTTTCTCGATCGCATTGCCAGCGTTAACAAAAAGACCCGCGATGCTTGGCTTCGACGGATCGGCGATGCGTTAAAATTGGTTGTTCCTCAGTTAAAGGAACTGGAATTTTATCGCGACGAAAAACTTGGCGTACCTCACCTCCGTGCAAAATTTGAACATTGGCGGCCACAGGGAGCTTGGCAGACCGAGGAACAATTTTCCGATGGCACACTGAGGCTTATCGGATTGCTTTGGTCGGTTCTAGAAAAGGGTGGTCCACTGCTCTTGGAAGAGCCTGAGCTCTCATTGCATCCAGCGATTGTACGACATTTGCCAGCAATGTTCGCTCGTATGCAGCAGCGAAGTGGACGGCAAGTCTTGCTCAGTTCTCATTCTGCCGACATTCTGCAGGACGAGGGAATTGCTTTGGACGAGGTTCTAATCCTCAAACCAGGCCGGGAGGGAACGGAGATAGTTTTGGCATCGTCAATAGATGAAGTTCACAATCTTGTGGAGAATGGCATTCCGCTTGCCGACGTGGCCCTTAGCGAATCCAGACCGTCTCGTCCGGAGCAACTGCCGCTTTTCGTCAAGTGAGATTGATGAGGCGGAGAGCTAATTATGTGTTTGAATGCTGCGGTAGAGGGTAGTCTGGATGAGGCCGTTGTTCGGCGAGTGGCCCATTCTGCTGGATTTGAGGTATCAAGAATCCTTCTGGCTCAAGGGAAGGGAAGAATACTAAAGCAAATAGACGGATACAATAAGTCCGCACGACGATCTCCTTGGTTTGTTTTGCTTGATCTTGATCGTGATGCCGGATGTGCACCGGAGTTCATAGCTAATAGACTGCCTCAGAGAGCACCTTATATGTGTTTTCGTATAGCGGTGCGTGAGGTGGAAGCATGGCTGTTGGCAGATTCCGACGCATTGGCTAAGTACTTAAGGATTTCTGTCGGACAAATTTGTGACCAACCAGAGCTCTTGGAACAGCCCAAAAATTACCTTGTGTCCATCACTCGTAAATCCACAAGCCCTCAGATAAAGCAGGCAATTGTACCGCGTGCGGGATCAGGAAGGCCCGTAGGCCCTCAATACGTATTGATGATGACTCAATTCGTTGAGCAATATTGGTCCCCAGAGAGAGCGTCGCGGCGGTCTCCAAGTCTTGCAGGATGTCTGCGGTGTCTGCGCGCTCTCAGAGAAAAGTGGGACGAGGCAGTTCGAACGGGGAATATAGGAGCATGAAGAAGTTCGGGATCGGGCAGCCGTTGAGACGGCGCGAGGATCGACGGTTTCTGACCGGCCGCGGCTGCTATACCGACGACATCCATCTCGACGGTGAGCTCGTGGGCCTCGTGCTGCGCGCCCCCTTCGCCCACGGCCGGATCACCGAGCTCGACGTCTCGGAGGCTGCGGCGGCACCGGGGGTAAAGGCGGTGCTGACCGCGGCCACGCTGAAGGAGATGGGGGTTGGGAATGAGATCCCCTGCCTGGCCCCG
>RFGJ01000010.1 GCA_003696665.1 Gammaproteobacteria bacterium
GCGATGCCCGGGCCGCATGCGACGGGGAGTAGCGCAGCCTGGTAGCGCACCTGCTTTGGGAGCAGGGGGTCGCTGGTTCGAATCCAGTCTCCCCGACCATCTCTCGCTTTTTAAAATCAATAGCTATAGAGACATAGACGGCTACGATGTCACACGCGATGTCACATTCCTGGTGCTGGGTGCAGGAATCATCTGCCGACACGCAAATGTGATAGCGCGCTCAAATAGCTCAGTGAGCAGGTGTTGCTATAGATACGTTCCGGCCAAGGCACAGGGCTGTAGCGGGAGAGATGCTAGCTTTCGTTCTTGACTGGAAGATGCCGCCGGTTTCTACTCACCTAGGGTTCTTGACGGAGTGTGAGCGATGAAGAACATCAAGCAAAAAGAGCGCGGTCTGCGTGTGCCCCATTTCTTTTTGCGCGTCAAAATCTGCGGTCTAAGCATGTCTTGGAAGAGGTAATCACTCAATATTTTTTCAATGTCGCCAGTAAAGGATAAAGGATGTATGAATCATGATTTTATTGGTAAAATTTGTGAGTATTAAGTGGGGGAGTCGACATGCCTGACGGATACGGCTCTCATGCAGATTACATGTCATGGGTGGCTGATGAGGCGAAGATGCGCCAGGAAGAGATCGAAAAAGCGCTGAGAGATGCCTTTGCTGACTTCCTGGAAACCCGTGAGGTAGAGGTTATCATATTCTCAAACGTCAGCGTGCCCGATTTGGCCAAAGCCATCATGCGCCACCCCTCAATTCTCAAGCCATTGATTGCCGTCTGCAACATAGCAGCGCGGGCCATAGAACGCGATCTGCGGATAAGGAGCGTCAATACCTACAACCCTAAATTAACTGAACAGAAAGCTTGCGCCATAGCAGGCTATATCAAGCCATTTCTTCCTCCTTACATTGAGATCCCAGCTCTATCAACTCTTGATCGGGTTGCCTTTATAGACAAAGAAATTCGGAAAGGGAAAGGACGATGGGAACGGAGGATCGTTGAAACCTTAAATCGATTCAGCTCAGTAAAATTCAAAAAACGCAAATTCACAGCAAACGGCGAAGAATTTGAGCTTGATGCGGCCACGCCGCACGATGGGCCTGTGCAGATAGGAATCGATGTCAAGCGGATCGAGGCGCGGAGGGATATTCACAAGCGTTGTGATGAGATCGTTAACAAGGCAGCAAGACTCAAATCGGTTTTTCCGGAAGCACAATTTGCCACCATAATTTATTATCCATTCATTGACGAGCATATCAATATCCAGAATAGGTTGTCGTCGGGTGACATAGACGTTATTTCATTCGCCTCCGAGTCCAAGGATTCGATAGAGAATGCCGTAAGGATGCTTCTGGCTCGTTTGGGGGTTGCTCGATGAGCCCTAATAACAAACACAAAAACACCCGTCACCGGTTAGTTCATGGTGATGCGCGTGATCTTTCATTTATTCCTGATGAATCTATCCATCTTGTGGTTACTTCTCCTCCATATTGGACATTAAAGCGCTACAATGAGCATCCTGACCAGTTGGGGCATGTCAAGGATTATGAAGATTTTCTCGGTGAATTGGAGAAGGTTTGGCGTGAATGCTTTCGTGTCTTAGTTCCGGGGGGACGCTTGGTTTGTGTAGTCGGAGACGTCTGCCTTTCCCGGCGCGCTTTTGGTAGGCACGTTGTTGTTCCGTTACACGCCGATATCGTCGTTACGTGTCGGAAAATTGGTTTCGACAATCTCAACCCCATCATTTGGCACAAGATAGCCAACGCGTCCTTTGAGGTGGAAAACGGATCCAAATTTCTTGGGAAGCCATATGAGCCTAATGCAATCATTAAGAACGATATTGAGTTCATACTGATGCAAAGAAAACCGGGAGGATACCGAAAACCCACCCAATATCAGCGTGATAAGAGTCGTATGTCGAAAGAAGAATTTGATGCTTGGTTTCGTCAGTTCTGGAATATTCCGGGAGAATCTACCAGAAAGCATCCTGCTCCTTTCCCATTCGAGTTGGCGTACCGGTTGGTTCGGATGTTCTCCTTCGTGGAGGATACCGTGCTGGACCCTTTTTGCGGGACTGGGACGACCATGCTTGCCGCCATGAAAACAGGACGCAATAGTATAGGTATCGAAATCGACCCCCACTACATCGATATTGCTGAGCGACGCCTTCGCCGGGAGGCCTGCAGGCTTTTTTCTGAGTGCGAATTCGAAACTACAAGTCCGCCCTCCCCCTCAAGAAATATAAGAAGGCGACCAAGCATGCACGGGCCTGATCAGTCATGCTGCGGTGGGTGAGGCCTGCCAGCGCAGGCAGGGTGGCACGCCCGCAGCCTGGTTGTGTTGAGGGGGGGGGTATGCTCAAGCGTAGAGGGCGGGACCGCTTTGCGGACGGCCCAAAAGCCAGTGGGTTGAGTCGCCTACAGCTCAGCAATAAGATTCCGCTGCCCCGCTATTGGGCGGATCGAAAGGATTCTTAAGTGTCAGCAGAGGGGCATGGAAATTTGAAGAATTGGTGCCCAGGAGAGGACTCGAACCTCCACGGCCGCAATGGCCACTGGTACCTGAAACCAGCGCGTCTACCAGTTCCGCCACCTGGGCTCATGGTGAC
>RFGJ01000011.1 GCA_003696665.1 Gammaproteobacteria bacterium
GAAGCGGGACGTGAAGGGTCTTTACGCCAAGGCCCGGGCCGGCATCATCAAGGGCTTTACCGGCATCGACGATCCCTATGAAGCCCCCACCGATGCCGAAATCGTGCTGGATACGGTCAACAACGATGTCGAAGCCTGCGCTGACCAGGTGCTGCACTACCTGATCAAAGCCGGTTACCTGAAGGACGGGGAGGCCTGATCGATTAGTAACAAGATAGGTATAGGGGGAGGTGGTCGCTCGTGACCACCTCCCCTGAATCGTAGAAGTGTGCATGAGCTGGGCATGTTAGAGAGAGGTGAACATAGCGACGAGCAGGTGCGAGTGGAGGGAAAGGTACCTAGAGAAGGAAGAACTAATTTGGAGAAGCAAGAGGAAAGCGATTCAGAGAAGTTGGATGCGGATGTAAGACGGTTGGGTAAGGGCGCGATCGTTGCGATGGGGGGGCGTGTTGGTGGTCGTGTTATGCTTTTGGTCAGTCAAGTAATTCTTGCTCGGGTGCTAGGTCCAGCGGGGTTTGGTCTTTACGCGCTTGGCTGGACGGTTATGCAGATAGTGAGTCTAATAGCGCCCTTGGGGACACACGACGGGGTAATTCGATTCGGGTCTCCAGCATGGAAAAAAACAACGGTGTGTTCCGTGCGGTTCTTATGCGCGGAATACAGTTCTCTTCGATGATTGGGCTTAGCCTGGGATTGTGCCTGTTTTTGGGTGCAGAATGGCTGGCAGCCGATGTATTTGGAAAGCCTGAGTTGGAAGAAGTATTTCGATGGTTTTCATTGGGGGTTGCGCTTGTAGTGCCATTACGAGTTGTAGCTGCTGAAACGAGGATTACCCAGCGAATGCAATATAGTGTGCTGGCCGAAGATGTTGCTCTACCCTTGGTCCAATTACTTACGCTCACTATACTGGTTGTTCTATTAGGATGGGGGGTTCAAGGGGCAGTTATTTCGGCAGTATCGGGCGTAGCCGTTTCACTATTACTGGGTACTTTTTTCCTTTGGCAGTTATATGGCGACATTATCAGGAAATACACTTCAGCAGCGTTTCGTTTAAAGGATTTACTTTTGTTTTCCATCCCGGCGTCCATGGCAAGTATTTTTACAATGCTAACCATGAGGGCGGATCGTCTGTTAGTAGGATATTTCTTGCCAGCAGACGAAATTGGTATCTATCAAGCTGCCACGCAAGCCGCAATGTTATCTGCTATGATTGTGGGGTCGTTCAGCGCCATATTCACTCCAATGATTGCGCGACTTTATCATCAGGGAGATCTTGATCGGCTGAATGCATTATTTAAAGTGAGCACCAGATGGGGATTTTATGTAGCATTGCCTTTTTTTTTGATTTTAGTTGTGGGATCAAGGGAAGTTGTTGTTTTTGTATTTGGTGAAGATTATGTATCTGGAGCCACTCCTATGTTAATCATGGCTGCAGCACAACTGGTCAATGCAGCAACGGGAGCAGTCGGACCTATTTTAATAATGAGCGGTCACCACAAGAATTGGTTTATTCTGTCGAGTATGGCGTTTGTGATCAATATGGTTTCATGTGTAATATTGATACCCGCCTATGGTATAACAGGGGCGGCGATTTCAATAGCTATTTCAGTTGCTTTGTTGTATGGAAATGGTGTTATCCAGGTGCGTAGGCTAACAGGTTTATGGCCATATGATAAAAATTATTTAATTGGACTAGGTGCTGGTGCCATAATGTTGCTTGTGATTTATGTTGCAAAGTTAGTATTGCCAATAAGAGAATCATTTGCGACTTTCTTAGCGTGGGCAGTATTGGGATTGTTGGTATTTGCTTTTGTGATATTTAAGGTAGAAAAAAATCACAAATCGAAAATATAGGTCCTGAATGAATTTATACTGGATAAATATTGTCATTCTAATAGCTGCAACAGTAATAATTCTTTTGCCCATCACAAAATTGCGGTGGGCCGTATTCGCTTTTCTAGTTGTAGCACAGCTAGAAATGTCTGGGCGAGATTTTGCGTCAGCTTCCATGGTCGGACCAGAAAACACTTGGAAGTCTATAGTGTTGCCTACGTTATTGTTATTGCGAACTAGATTTTGGGGACTTAAATATGTTCAATTTAATGGTATAATCAAGTATTGGGTGTTGTTTGTGGTACTCGTTGCGGTTTCTGTATTGTGGAGTCCTTTTAAATTATCGGGGTTAAAGCAGGTTGGATACCTTTATACATATTCGGTGACATTTCTTGTGTTTTTGTATGTTTGGAATCATGATAGTAAGGGTTTATTGAAAATTGTGGTTTATTCATGTATTGTTTCGGTTATTTGGGCTATCATTAAAACATTATTAGTTCATGGAAGTATTTTTGATACTCGCGTGACTACTTTTGCTAATCCGCAGTCTTTTGCGTTGTTCCTTGTATTGAACTTGAGCGCAATAATATTTATGGGGAGGAGAGAGGGCGTCAAATATTTAAAGATCGTGATTCCATTCGTGTTCTTTGGCGTAATTCTTACGGGAAGTAGGACTGGATTTGTGTCGTTAATAATATTTTCTATGGCGTCTATAGTCTTTTGGGTGTACGAGGGTAAGAAGATTGGACGCTTTGCTATGTTGTCGTTTTTGATGGGTGGATTGGTGTCGGTATTGATATTTTTAAATTCGGTATTTGGGTATACTATCAATGATATTGCTAAAAGACATCGTGTTTTAACAATTTTGCAATTAGTTGACAATAAAGGTATCGATCAAATCTCTACAGGAGTGTGGCGTTTGGGGATGTATGATCATATTGTTCAGAGATTTTTGTATAAGCATAGCTTGCGTGAAAAAATCTTTGGTAAAGGTACTTCTAGCGTAGCAGAGATCATCGTATCTGGTGAATATTGGTATAGGGATTATACGAAGAATAATGTTGATGCTAATAGATTGGCTCATAATGAATTTCTCAGGGCATTATATGAATGGGGATTAATCGGATTTTTGGTTTTCTTGAGCCTTTGGGTTAGTGTGTTTGGGGCCTTAAGAAAAAATATCAAGAAGTATAAAACCTATGAATATCGAGTATTGGTTTTGGGGTTTGTTATAGTTTTGTTGTTCATGAGTGTGGAAAATGTTTTAGCTGTATCTGCTTCTCCTGCGGGTTTGGCTATCTCTTTGTTGGTTGTATTGCTTTACCACTCAAATCGGTCGCTGAATGCCAAGCCATAACTATCTTAAATATAACTTGCATAGCCTGGTTTGGAAAAACATAATTGGAAGCTTGATTTTGGAAACTTAAATTTGTATGACGTCATGGTTTCTGGGGCTAGATTACGACATCTTGTTACGAAGTCACCGCTCAAGTATCCTATCAACTGGATACAACACAGAGGTCTTCAACCGTCTGACGTTTTCGTGGCTGCCTATCCCAAGTCTGGAAGTACATGGCTACGTTTCTTGATATACCAGCTTATCCGTGGAGAGCCTGGTAGTTTCGAGCGGGTCAACGACGAACTGCCTGACGTAGGCTACCATGCTAAGGCTCCTGGCCTGTTGCCGGAAGGGGCTCGGATCATCAAGACGCATGAGCCATACCGGTTTTCCTATCGTAGGGCTCTCTACATGGTGCGGGACCCTCGGGATATCGTCATATCAGAATACCATTACCAGATCTGGGCCAATATTATAACGGACCGAATGCCATTCGATAAGTTTTTTGCCTCATTTCTGTCTGGTAAGGTAAATCGCTATGGGGCATGGGATCAGCATGTAGCTTCATGGTTGAAAGCTCGGGATGATGGGCGAGCTGAGGTGCATGTGATACGCTTTGAGGATATGAAGCGTAATGCCGTTGAAGTACTCGGCAGTGTCGCTGCCTTCTTGAATATCCCCGCTTCGTCGTCGTTGCTGGATGCGATCATTGAGGCCAACTCCGTGCAGAATATGCGAAAGATGGAGGACCAAGCCCGACAGGGTGTCTTTAAAAACAAAAGCACACAGACGAACTTCGTCCGTAAGGGCAAAAGTGGTGGCTGGCGCGGTGTCCTATCGGCTCATCACCTGGCGAAGTTGGAGTCGCGGTTTGGGCCAATAATGGAACGCCTCGGCTATGCTCTCGAATCCAAGACGTCAGTCCTCTGATTTATGTCTGACGAGGGTCTGTTAATCATACTTCCCATCAATTGATTGAAATACTGATATGTCTGGCCCCTTGATTTTAGAGAGGCAGTGGTGGACCTTGCAGCGATTTGGTTTTTCACCAGATACCATCTGGTATCGGTGGACAAATCAGCATGAGCCCATTGTACTTTGCAATAGTTTACCCAAGGCGGGCACGCATCTGTTAGAACGAGCGGTTTGTTTGGCGCCTCGGTTGTATCGGAAACTGGTGCCCACTATACACGAAGAAAACATATATAGGTGGGGTAGTCTGGATAACCTGCTGGTAGCAATGAAGCCTGGGCAAGTGCTTGTGACTCACCTGCGGTATTATCCTGAGCGGCAGGTTAGTATCGAGAATCATAAGGTGCGGTCTCTGTTTATGATACGCGATCCGCGAGATATCGTAGTATCGCAGGCGTTCTATATCAGCCGTGAAGCCAGACATCCCCGACACGCAGTTTTTGCCGAGCAACCCGATGTGCAGAACCGGATCCGACTTGCCATCACCGGCCATGCGCCATCTGGGCTGGAGTCAATTGGAGAGCGTCTTCAGGCCTATGCCGGATGGCTCACAAGCGGTGCTCTGGTGATTCGTTTCGAGGATCTTGTGGGGGGAAGTGGAGGCGGCAGTGATACTGCCCAACAAAACATACTCGACGTGCTGTACCAGCATCTTGGGATTGAGATGGATCCGACTACACGGGAAGTTATCCAGCGGCAGGTATTCTCGTCCGTTAGCCCGACGTTTCGGAAAGGATCGACCGGGAAGTGGCGGGAGTACTTCGATGACGTCCTCACCGACCTTTTCAAGGAGGTAGCCGGGGCTCAGTTGGTCGCTTATGGGTACGAGTCGGATCTCGACTGGTAGGCGTCGTGTCATATATGGTCCACTCATGATGTGATGAAATAACAACATGAAGATTCTTGCCGCACACAATTATTACCAGGTCCGGGGAGGTGAGGAATCTATTTTCGAGACGGAAGTGGATCTGCTGAAAGCCCATGGGCACGAAGTCCTCCTCTACACGATCCACAACGATCTGATTAGGAATATGGGCCGTCTGGAAGTGGCCTGGGCGACATTTTGGAATGATGCGATTTATGACGAGTTTCGCGCTTTGGTTCGTGAACATCGCCCCGATATCGTCCACTTTCATAATACCTTTCCTCTGATTTCTCCGGCGGCCTACTACGCGGTTCGCCGGGAGGGGGTACCGGTTGTTCAGACCATCAACAACTACCGGATTCTCTGTCCGAAAGCTCAGTTCTTTCGAAAAGGGCGTGTGTGCGAGGCGTGCATCGACAAACGATTCAAATGGCCGGGCATACAGTATGCATGTTACCGGGACGATCGATTGGCTTCGGTCGTTGTCACCGGGATGCTAGCAATGCACTGGTACAAAGGCACGTGGACGGAAGCCGTCGATGCCTATGTGCTTGGACTGACTGAGTTCGCCAGGCAGAAGTTTATTGAGGCAGGTTTGCCATCAGAGAAGTTATTCCTTAAACCGAACTTCGTGCACCCCGAGCCCGTTCCGGGTAAGGGAAAAGGCAGATACGCTCTGTTTATCGGTCGGCTTTCAGAAGAGAAGGGAATCCACACCTTGTTGGAGGCTTGGCAGCGCCTTTCCATTCCGTTGAAAATCGCAGGGGACGGGCCTCTACGAGAGCTAGTATCTGAGGTTGCTGTTCAACATAAGTTCATTGAGTATCTGGGGCGAGTTTCTGGCGATGAGGTACTTAATCTAATGGGTGATGCGACCTTCCTGGTATTTCCGTCCGTCTGGTACGAAGGGCTACCTCGGACGATTGTGGAGTCATTTGCTCGAGGGACGCCCATAATCGCTTCGAATCTGGGAGCAATGAGTAGCCTGATAACGCATGCTCAGAATGGGCTCTTGTTTACCCCGGGAAAAGCACAAGAACTGGCTCAGCAGGTCCAGATGCTATGGGATGCTCCAGATCAGCAAATAGCTCTGCGTCGTGGCGCTCGCGCCGAGTACGAGGCGAAGTACACTGCGGAGCGCAATTACGAGATGCTGATGGCGATCTACGAGCAGGCGATTGCTCAAAAGGCGAAGAACTCATGAGACGTAGAGAGACATCCCCGTCCGTCGTGCCTGTCCTCGGCCTGCCCCTTTTCGCACGGGACATTCCGGCAGCGGTTGATCTCGTCGTGCAAGGATGTCTGCAGGCTACGAGTGAGTCGCCTCGATGTATCAGCGCCACCGGGGCGCATGGATTAGTGCATGCGCAGGAAGATCCTGCTTTCAGGGAGTTGCTGGAATCGTTCTATTTGAATCTACCGGATGGAAAACCTGCCGTATGGATCGGCCGCTGGAAGGGAGCCCACGCGATGCAGCGCTGCTACGGCCCAGATTTTTTCGCAGCCGTGATGGAGGCCACGGCCTCGCTGCCCGTTCGACACTTTTTCTGCGGGGGGAAAGAAGGAGTAGCGGATCGGCTCCGGGAAGCCGTGGCTGAGAAGTTCGGCAATCGGAACGTGGTAGGGACACACTGTCCCCCGTTTCGCCCGCTCACGGACGACGAATTTGCTGCTCTAGGGGCCGAGATCGACGCCGTCGGGGCGCATGTCGTCTGGATCGGTATCAGCACCCCCAAACAGGAGCGTTTCGCAGCGGATCTGGCCCGGCATACGCAGGC
>RFGJ01000012.1 GCA_003696665.1 Gammaproteobacteria bacterium
AAATGACAAGGTAATGAGCAACAACCATTCGCCCACTCCCATCGTTCTATTCACAGTACTCACACTGTCCTCCTTTATGCCTTTCTCTCTGATTGATCTTCATCATAGAGGAGGACAGATGGAAAAACACTCCGATTCTTGCGGTGTAATTCGGAGGGGCGAACTAGGGGCTTCGAAGCATTGCTACTCGCGCCCACTTCTGCGGACAGCGGCTTTGCTGTCCGCGGAAGCCGGGGTTGGGCTACGGCTATTCTACCCTGGCATCACAAAAGATGGAATCCTAGAAAATCGATCTTGACATTCTCGCTGAAACATGATACATTTATGCCCCATACGAGACATTATCGTATCACAACAGGAGAAAAGGAGCGTTTGATGGGCAAAGATACACGCCAACTTCTGTTAGATGCCGCCACGCAGGCCCTTTCCAAAAATCCCGGTGCTTCGATGAACGACATTGCTGAGGCCGCTGGCGTGGGCCGGGCGACGCTGTACCGCTACTTCCCCTCGCGCGATGAATTGATTCGCTCCCTCACGCTGGAATCCTATCAGCAGGTGAACGCCGCATTGGAGCCAGTGCTTGCGCGTAACCTGCGGGGCGGCGATCTGCTGCTGGAGATTCTGGAAGTCATCATTCCGATGGGCGATCGCTACCACTTCCTGCTGAGCGAACGATCGTTTGTGGATGATCCCGAAATCCAGGCTTTAGAAGTACAGAGCGCCCATGACTGGAGCAAACTTTTCGAGCACTTCAAAGATGAGGGGTTAATTGCACCTGAAGTGCCCATCGCCTGGGCGGTCGCTACGCTGGAGAGTCTGATTTACACCGCTTGGATCTCCGTCCACGAGGGATACATCGCTCGACGGGACGCAGCTCAACTGGTTTATCGCACGTTTCTTACTGGCTTAGGAACGTCATCCGCCAACACGTTGGAGGGCTGAGGGCTAATATGTCATTTCAAAACACATCATTTAAGTGGCGCACCCTCATCGCCCTGTTGCTCATCGCCAACGCTGTGATGATGGACTGGAATTGGATATGGGGGCTCCTTTTTCTCTACTGGCTTGTGCTTGACCTCATTTATCAAGAAACACATCTGGTAGAGCGCGTTACACGGGATGAAAACCCCGTCCTTTATTGGGTGATTATATTCACCTGGTTCTTTCTCTCACTATTCTCATTTTTTGGGAGGTAAGCATGAGTCAGAAAATGGTGCACAAACTGCCGGTAGAAACATATACATCCAGGACCTGGTTTGAGAAAGAACAAGAAATGATCTTCTCGCGAACCTGGCAATTCGCCGGTTTCGTAGAAGATCTCAGTGAACCGGGCCAGTATCTTACCGTCCAGGCCGGGTTGAATAATATCCTGGTGGTAGTAGGAAATGACAGAAAACTACACGCATATCATAACATTTGCAGACATCGAGGCACCCAATTACTCCGGGCGGTGGGGAAGACAAAAAAGGTCATTACCTGCCCTTACCACGATTGGGCCTATGCTGTCGAGGACGGCCGCCTGCTTACCGTACCCAACGAGAGGAGAGAATTCCCTGATTTGGATAAGTCGTGTCTGGGGTTGAAACCGGCTTCAGTAGGGGTCTGGCGCGGTATGATCTGGGTTCATCCAGAACCGAATGCAATTTCACTCTCCGAGTGGTTTGGACCGGTAGAGTCCGATTTGGGTCCTCATCAGGTAGAATATCTAGTTGAGTATCCGGAGGCGGCAACCACGACGGATATTCACGCGAACTGGAAAATTGTGGTTGAGAATTACATTGATGTCTATCATCTATCTCACCTCCATTCGGGAACTTTGTCCATGTACGATCACGCCAAGGCGGAGTATCGTTTCGTCGGTCCTCATTATGTGTTCTGGGAGCCATTGGCTCGCCACTACGCAGTTGATGTGGAGAAGAAAGCGCCCCTCCCCCTCTTCGACGAGATTCCGAGCGAGCGGCTGGGTGCGTGGGTGCCCATGCTGTTCCCTAACCTGGGCTTAGCAGAGACCGAGTGTACATGGTCGACCTTTCACATTATTCCACTCGCGCCAGACATGACCCGGGTTCAAACCCGAACAAAAGTCAAGAATGCTTCTGGCTGGAGATTTACCACCCAATGGTGGAGATCCGGCACGTTTTGGGCGCAGCGGACATCGCCAAAGGTGAAGGGAGACCCCGTACATGACCCCCTGGCCTCCGGTGACTTCATGGCGGAAGATGTATACGTCTGCGAACAGCAACAGCGATCGCTACGTAGCCCTTACTTCGAGGTGGGACCGGCAGCCCACTATGGGGAGAGCCCGATCATTGCCTTTCAGCAAACGGTATTGAATTGGTTGAAAAGAGAACAATAACACATGAAAGGCTCATACATCTCGATTCGAACAATCTTGACACGGTTTAAGAAGAAGATCGCGCTTACACTATTGCTCGTGTTGGTCGAGATCATTATCCAACTACTCTTCCCTTTGTTTATTGGTGTTGCCATTAATGATTTGCTGGTGCAACGCTACCAGGGTGTGTTATGGCTGGGGGGGATGGGCTTGCTGGCCTTGCTGATAGGAAGTGGGCGACGCTTCTATGACACGCGGACTTATGCTGAAATTTATATGATCACTGCGGAAGAGGTCGTCGCGAAAGAGAAAACCAACGGTGGTGATATTTCAACGCTTGCTGCCCGCGTATCCTTGTTAAGGGAGTTTATTGAGTTTCTGGAAAACTCGATGCCCGCCGTGTTAACCAGCCTTATCGGTGTGGTTGGCACACTCGTCATCATAGCTGCGCTGAA
>RFGJ01000013.1 GCA_003696665.1 Gammaproteobacteria bacterium
ACTGTGGCCCCCGCTCGAAAATGGCCAGCCACCACAAGTCGTAGTTCCTGGATGCCGAAGTATTGATTTTCACCGTCTCGCCAAAATCATAAGTCCTGGGATTCGGGTCCGGCTGGTTGTCGATAAAGGTAAAACCGATGTCACTGGCGTCGGTAGGGCCAACAAGCACCTCGTTCGTATAGTAACTCGGCGGTGGATACATGGCTTTGTAGCCCAGAAACTGGCCCAACAGATTGTACACTTCTATGGGTGTTCCGCAGGTCACGTCACGAGTCGGCAAAAGCATACGCACGCGGTAAGTTCCCTTTTCCAGGTTTTCGAACACAGGGTTGAAAGTCGGTCCGGCAATTTCGTTCCAGCCTCCGGCATCATTCTTCTTTTGCAGGTAATAAATCGGGGTCGCTTCATGCGGATTGAACATCACCACACAACACGGATTGTCCACCTGGCCGCAATTCACTTCGTACCCCCAAAGGTGGGTCCACAGACCTTGTGCACTGTAATCTGGTGTAGCGGTGACGGTCACACTGGTACATCCTCCCTTGGCCGCAGCCTCCTGCTCCTGGGCCATCGATACGGGAAGAAACCCTGTCAAGAAAATCGCAATGGTCAGCGTAATCGTTTTCATGTTGTTCGGGTTTAACATTTTTTGGAAACCAATACCCTCCTTGAGGCATTCGGGTGTTGCCCCTGTGTCATTCAGGCACACAGGATTTCCGCTCACGGTCCCGCGAAATCGTTGGATTGCAAATCACCTGACCGGTCTATAGGTCCAACCCCGGGGCGTCGGCCGACACATTTGCAAATGCATTACAAAAAAAAAATACATCTCAAAAAATCCGGGCGAACCGGCCGCCTTGCAAAATTCGCGACAAATAAATATTTCCATAATATCGCTAACTGACAGAGCAGCAAAGGCATGCATCGGCGAAACAGGGATCCGACGGCAGACAAAAAGGTTGTCGCAACATTGATTTGCAATACTTGCGCAATGCAAAACCCCTTCCCGACGAAGCCGAGTCAGCAGACAAATTATCGGAAAAACATCAGCCGGCAGCCCGCTTCATCCGCCGATCTTTTTGTCCGAAACGGCCATAGCGACTGCGGCGGTGTCAGGGCCCTTGCGCTGCGGATACACTTCGAG
>RFGJ01000014.1 GCA_003696665.1 Gammaproteobacteria bacterium
AATGAGGTCACCAATGAGACACGAAACCAGGTCGAGGAGCAACAACGCGGCGCACAAGATGTGCAAAATGCCGTCAATGAGATGAGTGAGCGCGTCGTGTCTGTCGCTTCCAGCGCAGCGAAAGCCGCCAAATCTGCCCAACAAGCCGATAATGAGGCGAAAGCTGGCTTGGGGATCGTACAGGAAAATATTACACAAATACGAACCCTTGCAGATGACGTTCGCCAAGCAGCAGAGGTCATACAGCAACTGGATGCCGACAGCGTTTCCGTAGGGATGGTGCTGGATGTCATTAAAAGCATTGCCGAACAAACCAATCTGCTCGCGCTCAATGCAGCCATCGAAGCCGCTCGTGCTGGAGAACAAGGGCGCGGTTTTGCCGTCGTTGCCGACGAAGTGCGTACACTCGCCTCGCGCACCCAAGAGTCGACCACAGAAATCCAGAACATCATTGAGCGGCTACAAGCGGCTGCTCGAACAGCGGTCGATGTGATGAACAAAGGGACCCAACAAGCCGAAATCAGTGTCGAGAACTCGGTGAACGCCGGACGCAGCCTAGAGTCCATCACGCAAACGGTCACCACCATCTCGCAAATGAACATCGAAATTGCAGACGCCACCGAAGAACAGCAAGCGGTTGCGCATAGAATTGTGGATTTCGTCAAGGCCATCAATGAACATTCGCAGAAAACCAGCAGCAGCGCCGGACGCATGGCAGAAGTTTCCAATGAACTCGCCCGATTAGCGAGCAAATTGGAATCGGTCGCCCGTCAATTCAGTATCTAGCGACAACAAAGAGGAGTACAAAATATGTCTCACAACAAAAAACTCTGGACAGTTACGCTACTGGCCAGTGCCATTTCTGGCCTCACGCACGCCGGTGATATTGAATTTACCGGGTTTATGAGCGTGACAGCGGGACTTGTCGATGACGCCAACAGTATCAGTTTTGCCGGATACAGTGAATCCGATTTCACTTTTGAACAAGGCACTTTGTTTGGCCTACAGGTCAGCGGACAAATTTCTGACAAGGTGAGCGCCACGGCGCAGATGGTGGCACGGGGTAATGAAAATTACAACGTCGAGGCCGAATGGGCCTACCTCAGTTATCAGGCCACAGATAACGGAAAAGTGAGATTCGGACGCCTACGGATGCCACTGTACCTGTATTCCGACTTTGTTGACGTTGGCTACGCCTACACTTGGGTGCGTCCACCCAGCGCCGTGTATTATTTGCCATTTAACAATATTGAGGGCGTCGACTATTACACGACATTTGTGCTCGGTGATTTCGACAGCAGTTTACAAGTTTATTATGGCGCCTTCACCGATAGTTTTGTGCCGGCAGAAGGTGCACCGGAAGCAGAGACACGTTCACGCAACCAGTTTGGCGTGGCGTTCACCTTCGGCCAGGATTGGTGGACGGTACGCGCTGCCTATCACGCGGCCACCTTATCGGTTGACGTAACGGGCATCCCGATCTCAAGCACCGACACCATTGGTAGCTTTGCCAACACCCTTCGTCTTCTGGGTTTTTCGGCCAATGCCGACCGCCTGCTCGCCGAAGAAGATGATGCTACCTTTATCGGCATTGGCCTATCCATTGACACCGGAACCTATTTGCTGGCTGCCGAACACGTTGAGTTCGACTACGACAACACCCTGTTTTCGAAAGATGTGCGGGATTACGTCATGGTCGGTTATCGTACCGGCAATTGGCTGTTCAATGTCACCGCACAACGCACCCGTGACGAAGCCACCCATCCGGAAGCTGGTATCCCAGCAGGCGTCGCCATTCCAGGGGTTGGCAGCACTGATGTCTTGATCGCATCCCTGCAAAGCATCGCTGCGGCACAAGTCGGCGATATGGATACGCTCTCATTTGGCGCCAGATGGGATCTTGCCCCGAACACAGCGCTGAAATTTCAGCTGGATGACGTCGAAGACAACAGTCCTATCTGGGGTGGCCAGACACTCGATCAGCGTGTCTTTTCTGTGTCCCTGCAAACCATTTTCTAACGAGGTGCACCATGCGTAAATACATTACCCTCCTTATCGCAGCTGCGGCCCTGGTGATTGGAAGCACGGCCTATGCTGGCATTGCGGTCATTGTTCACCCTTCATCCGGTATTGACACGCTTTCCGCCGATGACATCGCTCGCATCTTTCTGGGAAAAACAAAAAAGTTCCCTAATGGCCAACAGGCAATCCCGATCAATCAGAACGAGGGCTCTCCGATACGAGAAAAATTCAATCGGGCGATCCTCAAGAAAACACCGAGTCAATATAAAGCCTATTGGTCTCGACTTGTCTTCACCGGGAAAGGGACACCACCCAAGGACAGCGGCACAGATGCTGACGTAAAAGCACTGGTGGCGGCCAATCCAAACGTCATCGGCTACGTCGATAGCAGTGTTGTCGACAGTAGTGTCAAGGTGGTATTTGAATTGCCATAGCGCCTAATGGCCCTTGGCATGCCATCTGTTTCTTGCGACAATACGCGCCTGTCGCGAACTTGAATATTTAAGTCAATGGCCGCACAAATTCTCGACGGGCGCACCATCGCCGCCAACGTCCGGCAACGGGTAAAAAAAGGAGTCGAAGCACGACTGGCAGAAGGCTTGCGTGCGCCGGGCTTGGCTGTCATTCTTGTTGGTGAAGACCCCGCCTCACAAATCTACGTCCGGCGCAAGCGTCAGGCGTGCGAAGAAGTCGGGTTCGTTTCGTTTCATCACAACCTGCCAGAGGATACGTTAGAGCACGAACTGCTTGAGCTCATCAACACACTCAATCACGATCCCGCAGTCGATGGCATTTTGGTGCAGCTACCATTGCCCAAACACATCAATGCCGAACGTATTTTGGATGCCATTCATCCTGATAAAGATGTTGATGGTTTCCATGCCCTTAATATTGGCAGGCTAGCACAACGCCGCCCGTTATTACGGCCCTGCACACCAGCCGGTATTATGACCATGCTGGCCACCACTGGCATCGACCTTCACGGTGTTGAGGCCGTGATCGTCGGCGCCTCAAACATTGTCGGCCGACCAATGGCCCTCGAATTACTGTTGGCCGGCGCGACAGTGACCGTGACCCACCGTTTTACCCGCGATCTCCGTGCCCATGTCGGTCGGGCCGAGTTGCTTATTGTGGCCGTTGGAAAACCGGAGCTTGTGCCTGGGGAATGGGTCAAGCCAGGCAGCATTGTCATTGACGTAGGCATTAATCGGTTGCCATCCGGTAAACTCGTGGGCGATGTCGGCTTTGCGGAAGCAGCAAAACGTGCGGCCTGGATCACACCGGTACCGGGTGGTGTTGGTCCGATGACAGTCGCCACGCTGCTTGAGAATACACTGCACGCAGCCGATCAATTGCATAAAGGCTGATACAAGTGACATTCATCGCAAATCAAGGTAGCCTCTTGACAAGTTTCATTGCTTAAGGGGTTCGATATGCGCGTCTTTTCGATAGGCCTGTTGGTCTGGCTATCATGCACCGTACAAGCAAACTCGCTGGAGTTGCTCAAGATTTACCGTCATTTACACCAGAATCCAGAGCTTTCCTATCAAGAAAAAGAAACAGCCAAATTTCTTGCGACGACGCTCGAGTCGCTGGATTATGAAGTCCATACCGGGATTGGCGGCCACGGTGTTGTCGCATTATTGAAGAACGGTGACGGCCCTACTGTGATGATCAGGGCAGACATGGACGCGCTGCCCGTGAAAGAGCAAACCGGTTTGCCATTTGCCAGTCAGAAAACAGTGATACAACCAGATGGACAGAAAGTCAGCCTGATGCACGCTTGTGGCCACGATGTGCACATGACTGTATTGATAGGGGTTGCCGAGCATATGGCCAAGCACCGCAGCGAATGGCATGGCACACTAATGCTCATTGGCCAACCGGCAGAAGAACGGGGTGGAGGCGCCAAAGCCATGTTAGCAGATGGCTTATTTGAACGCTTCCCTCGGCCCGACTACAATCTGGCGCTCCATGACAGCGCCAGCCTGCCTGCTGGTAGCATCGGTTACACTGCCGGCTACGCATTGGCGAGTGTTGACTCGATCGACATTGACGTCTTTGGTTTGGGCGGCCACGGCGCCTACCCTCACCGGACCAAGGACCCGGTGGTATTGGCCTCACGGTTGGTTGTCGATTTGCAAACCATCATCAGCCGGGAAATCAATCCCATTGAACCTGCGGTGCTGACTGTTGGTTCAATACACGGTGGGACAAAGCACAATATTATTCCCGATCGTGTACATCTGCAGTTAACTTTGCGTGCCTATTCCAAAATAGTGCGCAACCAAATCATTGAAGCGCTGAAACGGTTAGCGACAGGATTGGCCATTTCGGCGGGCTTGCCCAAAGACAGAATGCCGGTTGTGACCGTGCAAGAAGATGAATACACGCCCTCCACTTACAATCATCCGCAATTGGTTGATTTTGCTATCAACACTTGGCAACACGCCCTGAATGACGTCGTAATTAAGTCGGTTCCGCCAGTGATGGGCGGGGAAGATTTTGGTCGATTTGGTGCGGTGAGCCCGCACATTCCATCGTTTATTTTCTGGCTGGGTGCGGTCCCGCAGGCGCAATGGGAAAAGGCGCAACAGGGCCAATCGACATTGCCTTCTCTGCACTCGCCTTTTTGGGCACCGGATGCCAAGACCGCCATCCCTGTTGGCGTCAAGGCCATGACTGTGTTGGCCAAACAATTGTTCGAAAAACAGCCAAAATTCAGTGCAAACTAAGTGGTATGGTTGATGCTGGAACATGTGAAATTTTTTCCGTCTGCCGTCGTGCTGTGCGCCTTGCTCACCGCACCTGTCGATGGCTTGGCCAGCGCTGCTCTGCAAGCTATCAAGATTTCGCAAACCGACAAGCCTCCCGTGATCGATGGCGCCCTGGGAAGAAACGAGTGGTCTCAGGCGGTACGCGTACCCGTCAATATTGAAACGCGACCACGCGATAATGTCCCGGCTGAAGTCGAGACCACGGCATGGTTGATGCGGGATGAGAAAAACCTGTATGTCGCCTTTCGAGCAATGGAGCCCGATCCTGCTAACATTCGCGCCTTCTACCAAGATCGAGATAGGGCTTTTTCAGATGACACCGTCGGCATTTTGCTTGACCCAACCGGTCAGGGGCATATTGCTTATCAATTCTTCGTCACGCCACTTGGCATCCAAATTGACGCCATAGAAGACGACCTCAATCAACAGGAGTCAGCAAGTTGGGATGCCATCTGGTCGTCCGCAGGTAAAATATTGCAGGATGGCTACGTGGTGGAGATGGCCATACCGCTCTCAATTTTTCGTTCGGTGGATAGCAATCAGCCCTGGGGTGTAGAACTGTTACGCTTCCGCCAGGGAAAATTTCGGCAACGATTGGCCAGTAACCCCCGGCGTCGTGACATTCGCTGCCATCTCTGCCAAATGATGCCACTGACCGGCATGCCGCACAGCACCAAAGGCACCCGTTGGCTCATCACGCCATCATTGGTCGCTGGTCATCAACGCGCGCGTGATGACATCAGTGTTCCATACGAGAGCACCGACACCCGGGAAGCCAGCCTCGATATCCGTTGGGCAATGGATGCATCGTGGACGCTGAACGCGACAATTAATCCCGATTTCTCACAAATTGAAGCGGACGCCCCGCAAAGTACCGTCAATACCACTCGAGCGCTATTTTTTGAAGAAAAACGGCCATTTTTCCTTGAAGGCGCCGATCAATTTAATGCTCCAATCAATTTGCTCTACACACGACTTGTCGCCGATCCTGACTGGGGCCTCAGGCTCAATGGCGTGACCGGAAAGACGAGCCTTTCCGTATTTGCCGCAGAAGACACCAGTACCAACTTTTTGCTGGTTGGCCCAGAATCCTCCGAAATTGTGACCTTGGACGAAAAAAGCCGAAATCTCGCCTTGCGGGCAAGGCAGAACCTTGGTGATACCACACTGGGGCTTCTGGTGACCGACCGGCATAGTCGTTCCTATGACAATCAAGTCATGTCTACCGATTGGCGCTGGGATATTGATGCACAACAACAATTGACGATTCAATACGCCTACAACGCTGCCACCTATCCAGAACAATTGCGCCTTGAGGGCAAAGTTTGCAAAACAGAAACAAGCGATAAAGCCTTTTTGCTTGGCTATCAACTCAAGACCGAACATTGGGAAGCCCAACTTGAGCACTTATCCTTGGGCGAAGCCTTCCAGCCGGGACTGGCCTTTCTGGACAGGAGTGGATTTACCGAAACTCGCGGGGAACTCACGCACACATGGTATGGCACCCAGGAGGACTGGTGGTCACGCGCGAAACTTTCAGTGGAGTGGGAAAAAAGCAAGCGCGAAGACGACCGCACCTTGCTCGATAATCAAAAAAGCATCAATTTCCGCATCTTTGGTCCGTGGCAAAGCATCGTTCGGTTGGGATACGAGACACAAGACACCGTGTTTTCAGGCACTCGCTTCGACCAGCAGCGCACTCAGTTTTTCACCGCGCTTCGCCCGACGCCTTTCTTGCGCCTTGAACTCTACGTTAGCCAAGGGGACGATATTGATTATACCCACGTGCGACCGGCTCAGTCCCTCGCCTACTCGCCGGAAGTCGGCTGGCACATCAATCGACACTGGCGCGTCGACCTCGACCACTTCGAGGAAACACTTGACGTAGCAGGCGGAGAACTCTTCAAAGTACAACTCGATGATTTGCGAGTGGTCTACTGGCACACGGCCGAGCTTTTTGTGCGCCTCACCGCGCAATACAGCAAAATCAATCGCAATCCCAACTTGTATGTCGATCCGGTTGAAGCCCAAACATCAGATTTAGGTGCTCAACTGTTGTTCGGTTATCGCGTCAATCCCCAGACGTTGGTTTATTTCGGGCTGGATAAAGCCTTTACTTCGCCGGATGCCAAAACCAGCCTGCATCAACTTGAAAGCGGCTGGTTTGCCAAATTTTCCTACGCTATCGACTGGTAATTCGCGGTGCTGGAAGCGGCGTGCTATTGCCGCTTCCAAATGGTACCGCTCGGCGTATCCTCAAGCACAATCCCACGTGCTGCCAACGTATCGCGAATGCGGTCTGCTTCGGCCCAGTTTCTAGCCTTACGTGCCGCCGTCCGCGCCGCAATCAGGCGCTCAATTTCACGAACTTCTTCATCGTCAGTGCCACCCTTGAGGAAATCCTCAGGATCCGCCTGCAAATGCCCAAGCACACCAGCCAGTGATTTCAGCAACCATGCCAAACCTTGTGCTCTACTTTTGTTTTCCACCTTTAACTTGTTCAGTGTACGAGCCATGTCAAACAACACTGCCACTGCCTCGGGCGTATTAAAATCATCATCCATTGCCTCGACAAACCGGGTACGGAATGCTTCGTCACACGGATCCAGCGCCTTCTCATGCGGCTCGACATCACGAAGCGCATTATACAAACGCTCCAAACCTGCCTTGGCTTTGTCTAAATTGTCCGTTGAATAATTTAATGGCGAGCGATAGTGACTGCTGACCATAAAGAATCGGACGACTTCGGCCGGATAATGCGCCAAAACCTCGCGAATGGTGAAAAAGTTACCGAGGCTTTTTGACATTTTCTCGTCATTGACCTTCACCATCCCTGTATGCATCCACAGTTTCGCATACTGGCACCCGGTCGCCCCTTCCGATTGTGCGATTTCATTTTCATGATGCGGAAACATCAAATCAGAACCGCCACCATGAATGTCAAATTGCTCGCCCAAATTGTGCATTGACATGACCGAACATTCGATATGCCACCCAGGCCTGCCGTCACCCCATGGCGATGGCCAGCTTGGCTCCCCAGGCTTGGCTTGCTTCCACAACACAAAATCCAGTGGGTCTTCTTTGGCCTCGCTCACTTCAATCCGTGCCCCGGCGCGCAATTGAGAAATATCTTGATGGCTCAAGCAACCATACGCTGGATACTTGGACACGTCGTAATAAACATCTCCATTTTCCCCAACATAGGCATGTCCCTTTTTAATCAAACGTTCAATGAGCTCGATCATTTGAGGGATATACTCGGTGGCGCGAGGTTCGACGTCGGGTGGCAACATCCCCAAACGTTCGAAATCTTCATGCATCGCCTTTATATAACGTTCGGTCAGTGCCTCAAATGAAATGCCCAGTTCATTCGCGCGACGAATAATTTTGTCATCAATATCAGTGATGTTCCGCACGAATGTCAGGTCATACCCTCGCCAACGCAGGTAACGTGTAATGACATCAAATGCGACAAAAGTTCGGCCATGCCCAATATGACAGAAGTCGTAAACGGTGACACCACAAACATACATCCGTACTCGATGGCCATCGAGCGGTTGAAAAATTTCTTTTTGTCGAGTCAAACTATTGAATATTTGAAGCATGGCTGCCATTTTGGGACTGTGCAATGATTGCGTGGCATTATATCATTGCGAGCATTCACTCACACAGATTACTGTCCATGAAACGAGTCATCCTATTTGTTGCGCTTTGCTTGTTATGGAGTTGTGCAACTGCCGCAGATCCTATCAAGGTCCGCTTTGAAACCAATGTGGGTACCTTTGTTGTAGCACTCTATCCCGACAAAGCGCCCAAGACTGTTGATAACTTTATGAAATATGTTCAAGGCGGCTTCTACGACGGTACTATCATTCATCGTGTGGTTCGGGGGTTTGTCATCCAAGGAGGCGGTTATACGCCCGATGGAACACCCAAAGAAACCTTGCCTCCCATCCCCAATGAGAGCCACAATGGTTTGTCCAACCTACGCGGTACCATCGCCATGGCGAGAACACAAGATCCCAATTCGGCCACCAGCCAGTTTTATATCAATACGGCGGATAATACCCGACTCGACTACCAGAACGGCAAACCGGGATACACGGTATTCGGTAAAGTTATCGAAGGCATGGATGTGATTGATAAGATTGAACAAAGTCCAGTTGCGCCTGATCCCAATCTCGGGCCACATCGCCCGTTGGAGGACATTATCATCATAAGAGCCCGGCGTGTTCTGACGCCGCTCAACACGTGGCTTAACCAATGACCGATCTACTCATTTCAGACCTCCACCTGCAACCGGATCGTGAGGATTTGACACGCCTGTTCAACCATTTCATCACCGGGCCTGCCTATGAGGGCGATCGACTTTTTATCCTCGGTGACTTTTTCGAGTACTGGATAGGCGATGATTTTTCACATCCATGGCTAAGCGACATTGAACAAAAACTCCGAAACTACACAGCAACCGGTCGCACGCTTGTAATTATGCACGGTAATCGGGACTTTCTGATTGGACAGACGTTTTGCGAAAGAGTCGGCGCCAAACTGCTTGCTGAGCCTAGCGTTGAAACCATCGGCGGCATTCCCTCCCTAATCACTCATGGTGACGAGCTATGCACCGACGATCTTGAATATCAGGCATTTCGCCGGAAGGTGCGTGATCCCGAGTGGCAAGCTGCCTTCCTGTCTCAGCCATTGGCTTCGCGCATTGCATTCGCGGAAGACGCCCGCTCACACAGCCGCCAAAAACAAGCGGAGTACAACGAATCGATCACCGACGTCAATCCCGATGCTGTTTTAGCGGCGTTCAGAACATACGATGTGCATCGGATGATTCATGGACATACACATAGACAAGCCATCCATCAAATCGAGTGTGACGGGCGCCTCGCTGAACGGATTGTCCTTGGTGACTGGGGTAAGACGGGCTGCTACTGCCAGTGTCATAATGGCCATCGACAATTGATTAACTTTGTCGCACCATAGACGGGACACCGCTATGAAACCGAAAGTTGTCGTCGACCGATGTGATGAGCTCGGCTTCACGTTCAACGAAAAAACGAATCCGTGCATCCAGATCGGTATCGACACTTCTTGCCAACGCCAAATAGTCGGAAAAATGGCGGCTTTCCGATTTCAAAAGAAACCGATAGTACTTGGCAAGCGCTTCATCTTCCAAATGCGGCGCTAACGCAGCAAAACGTTCGCATGAACGTGCTTCGATAATGGCCCCCACAATCAGTGTGTCTGCCAAACGACCAGGTTCTGTGGTTCGAATCCCTTCATGCAAACAACGCGCATAACGTGATGCCGACAAAGGCCGATATCGGTAACCTCGGGACTCTATCATCGCCAGCACCTGCTCGAAATGTCTAAGCTCCTCGCGTGCCAGGCGAGATAATTTGTGCTGCAACAAGGCGTAGTCGGTGTAACGAAACATCAGTTTTAACGCAGTGCCGGCAGCCTTTTTTTCGCAATGCGCATGATCAATCAGCAAGATCTCAGGGTGTTCCAAGGCTGCATCAATCCACTGCTTTGGGGTCGGCACTAACAAAAAGTCATACACCGGCTGCAAATCAATTGTCATGGTATTTGTCCACATGCCGTTTTAAGCCGCGATTCTATCAAATTGATTGCTGAGCACGAATGGCTAACTGACACCGTGAGTCGTTTTTGATACAACTACGGTTACCGAAGTTTCATGGCAAATCTAAAGGGAGAGTCTCATGCACCCGTTTGAAGCGTTTAGAACGAAGCGCGAAAAGGGTAACGAAGCCGTCCTCAAAACGGACAACCTGACAATCAAACGCTTATTCTCGCTGGATAAGCAAACCTACAATGATGGGGCGCTGGACAAAGGCACGAAAGAACTTCTGGGGTTAGTGGCCTCGACCGTGCTCCGTTGTAATGATTGTATTGACTACCACTTGGAGCAGGCTGTGAAGGCTGGATACACTCGCGCACAGATCGATGAAGCCCTGGGGGTCGCACTACTTGTGGGTGGTTCTATCGTCATTCCTCATCTGCGCCATGCGGCAGAGAGCCTTGATTTTCTTTATTCTGAGCCGTCACAGACCACCCCATCACGTCACGAATAAAAGGAACTGTTAGCGGGCGTTTTTGCACCAATGATGCATGGTCCAGGCGTTCAATCACACTGAGCAAATGTCGCATATCACGCGGGCCGCGTCGTAACAGATAGCGGCCTGCTTCGTCCGACAAAGACAGGCCTCGTTCAGCAAGATGTCGTTGCAACGCGATTAATCGCTCTTCATCAGCCAATGCTTTGAGACGATAGCGAGCCGCAGACTGTAAACGTGACCGCAAGTCGGGCAGTCGCCAATCGGTACGCTCTGGCGCGCTATGGGCCCCGAAAAGGATGGCATGCTCATTATCTTTGACCCCGTTGCATAAGGAAAACAGCGCCAGCTCCCAATCAGAGTGGCCAGCCACCACGTCGATATCATCAAGGGCAATGTGCCCAAATTGTTCCAACCCAGCCAGGCTTTCCGGCGTTAATCCATCCTCGCGCAAACTCAGGTACATTGTCTTGCCTGAAAGCTCGGCCGCCAAGGCCGTGGCCGCGAGTAACAAGTGCGTCACACCGGTTCCATGGCCGCCATACAAATAGGTCCACTCTGAAGACGTTGATGCCCATTGCCGCAACGCATCAACCGCTAATTGATTGGGACCACGTACAAAATTAGCAAATCGCGGTTGCACCTGATTCATAAAAGGCAAGGGAAGCTGCCTAGGCATCTCGCTCACTTCCATCGTCCACCGCGTCTTCATCTTTGTCATCAGCTTCAGATGGGCTTTGCGCCAACGCATCGGATACCGGCCGCTTCTCGCAATAGACGTCGTCATTTTGATAGAACTTGCTGCGTTGATACCTCTGGTGAAAATGACGCAATATCACCGCAATGGCCGCCGCCAAGGGTAAACCGATCAGCACGCCGGTAAATCCCAATAAGTGCCCGCCGGCCATCACTGCAAAAATCACCGCCACTGGGTGTAAGCCGATGCGATCACCAACAAGCCAAGGGGTTAACACAAATCCTTCCAACATTTGGCCAACAGCAAAAACAACGCCAACATAAATCAGTGGTTCAAATGACTGAAATTGGACAATGGCGGCCACACACGCAAACAGAAGCCCCAAAATAACGCCCAAGTAAGGCACGATGCTTGCCAGCCCTGCCACAACACCAATCAAAAAGGCCAGATTCAAACCAACCATCTGTAGGCCGAGCCAATAGATCAACCCTAAGGCAAACATCACCAATAATTGTCCTCGAACAAAAGCGGACAGGACGTGATCAATATCTGACACGACGCGGGTCACGCTGCCGACATGCTTACGTGGCACAAGTTCACCCAGAAATGCCACCAAGTGGTCCCAATCACGAAGCAAATAAAACGCTGCCACCAGCACCACCGGAATCACAAAGACAAAGTTCATCCATGAAACTGAATAGACGCCGATGGTTTTTAACCAAGCGATATTTTGATCTGCATGCGCGATCATCCATTCGCCGAGACGTTCATGACTTGGCCATGTAAAGTTGAACGTTTTTTCCAAATATGGAATGGCATTATCCTGTAACCAGAGCATAATTTTTGGCGCTTGTTGGACGGCATAAGTGGCTTGGTCGACCAAAGCCGGTACAGCGATAATCATGAAGACCGTCAACAATAAGATAAACAAGGCAAAAACGCTCACCACACCAAGTGTGCGCGGCCAACCACACGCCTCAAACCGGTCCACCAAAGGATCGCACAGGTAAGCGATCGCCGCCGCAACCAAAAATGGGGGCAGCACAGGCGCGAGCAAGTAGATGACAACACCTGTGACAATCGTCACCGTCAGCCAGAATGTTCGTGCCGAGAGACTATCCATCATTCGACTCCCTCAATCTATCCACATGTGTTTTGGCCAAACGCGCCCTTCGCCCCCAAACCCAAACATAAGCCGCACCACTGACAACGCCGAGCGTGCCCACAATCCATTGTCCCCAAAGTTCAACAATGGCCCAGCCAATCCCGGTACCAAGGCGCATCATGACGAAGCTAACGAGTAAAATCTGACACGCCGTGTTGATTTTTGAGATTATCAATGGCTGCATCTTCGGCGTGCCAATGAAGAACAAATAAGCGAAGTAACCAATCACTATCAAGATGTCTCTTCCAAAGACAATGACAAATAACCACCACGACAAGTGACCATGCCAGGTCAGCACACCGTACGTCAGGGTAACCAAAAGTTTGTCAGCAGCCGGGTCGAGCGTCGCACCAAATCGACTCGTCCAGCCATAACGACGCGCCAAAAAACCATCCAGTCCATCAGAAATACCGGCAATCACAAAAATCACAAATGCGGCCACGTAATCTTCGACGATAAGTAACCACGTCAACGGTGCCAGCAACAAGAGCCGAATCAAGGTAATGACATTGGGCAAGTGCCGCCACACATTCTCCATGTCACTGCGCTCCTTGCCAAAGTGCTTCATAAATCTTTGACGTTTCGCCTGCTTCCGTCGGCGAAACGACGACCCGAACCATGCCGTCAAGAGCCATCGCTTCCATGGCGGCTTGTTCACTGCCAGCCAGCCGCAATCGGAAGGTCACTGAGCCCTCTGATAATTCGACGGTGTGCACACTTTGTACTGGCAGCAAGCCCTCCAAATAGTTTTCTATCTTTGCAAGTGTCACGACATCTGGTGTATTGAACTTAAGATATATCGCGCTACCCGTCCCTGAACTTGGCAACACCGCATA
>RFGJ01000015.1 GCA_003696665.1 Gammaproteobacteria bacterium
AATAAGGATCAATGGCTTAGCTATCTGGCGAGCCGGGGCGTCATGCTACGTGACCAGTCGGGCCAATACGGTCTTACAGACTGCGTGCGTATCAGCATAGGCCATCCGAAAGAATTGAATAGCTTGATGCAACTGATTCAAGATTTTGCCGAAAGGAGCACACGCAAATGACACAATTCCCGTACCTCTTTGTTGACCGCGACGGCACCCTCATTGAAGAGCCTCTGCCAGACCGACAAATCGATAGTCTGGACAAGCTACGTTTGATGCCCGAAGTGATTCCTTGTCTTCGTCGCCTACGTCGTGCCGGTTACCGCTTGGTCATGGTTTCGAACCAAGATGGTCTGGGCACCGAACAATTTCCTCAGGCGTCTTTTGACAAACCTCACACCTGGCTACTGACGCTTTTACAAAGCCAAGGCATTGAATTCGAGGATATTTTGATATGTCCGCATTTCGAAAGTGACCGATGCGATTGCCGTAAGCCCAAAGCCGGTCTTTTGTTCGACCTGTTGGCAAGTGGCCGGGTTGATCTTAAACGAAGCGCCGTGATTGGGGACCGGGACACCGATGTCATGCTCGCCCAAAACATCGGTGTCCGCGGGTTTCTTTATCACAAAGACAAGAATGACTGGCCATCCATCACCTTAGCGTTAACCTCAATGCCACGCTGCGCACGAGTCGAACGCAAAACCAAGGAGACTTTTGTCACCGCCGAAGTCAATCTTGATCGCGCTGACCTGATTGACATCTCGACAGGACAGCGTTTTTTCGACCACATGCTTGAACAAATTGCCACTCATGCAGGCATCTCAATACGTCTTCGCTGTGAAGGTGACTGGGAAGTTGATGATCACCACAGCATCGAAGACTGTGCTTTGGTGCTTGGCGAAGCGCTTCGCCAAGCGCTGGGCGCCAAATGCCAAATCCAACGTTTCGGGTTCACACTGCCCATGGATGAATGTCTCGCCCAATGTGCCGTCGATTTGTCGGGTCGTGCCTATGCTGTTGTCGACGCACAATGGAGTCGCTCGCAAGTGGGCGGTTTAAGTTTAGAAATGGTCCCTCATTTCTTTCGCTCGCTTGCCACAGCCGCCGCTATGTGCGTGCACCTGTCGGTGACGCAAGGCAACGCCCACCACCAGGTCGAAGCACTGTTCAAAGCATTTGGGCGTGCTTTGGGACAAGCTGTGATCATGGATGAACGCCGTACAACGAGCAGCAAAGGAGTTTTAGAATGACAAAAGAAGTCGTCATTGTGGACACCGGCTGTGCCAATCTGGCGTCCGTCAACTATGCATGCGAACGGTTGGGTTATCGGACCTGCGTCACTTGGCAAAAAGACGTCATTGCGACCGCTGAACGTGTGATCCTGCCCGGCGTCGGACACGCTGCCTATGCCATGCGTCGATTGGCTGAGCGAGGCCTCATTCCGGTCATCTCTGCACTCAAACAGCCCGTGCTCGGCATCTGTCTTGGCATGCAGCTACTTGCCGAGCATAGCGAAGAAGGCAATACCCGAATGCTTGGCATCATGCCAGCCAAGGTCACAAGACTTCCTGAACGCGTTCGATTACCACATATGGGTTGGAACCGGGTGCATTTCACTGCCGAACACGATGAATTATTTTCAGGCATTGTACAAGACAGCTATTTCTATTTTGTCCACAGCTACGCCGTGCCTGTCAGCCCTTGGACCATCGCCCAAAGTACCTACGGAATTGGCTTTTCGGCAGCGGTCCGAATCGGCAATTTCTTTGGCGTCCAGTTTCATCCCGAAAAATCATCTACGACCGGACGCCGGCTTTTGCGCAATTTCTTGGAGATGCCGACATGATTATTCCAGCCATCGATTTGTTAAACAACGTTGTCGTGCGACTGACACAGGGACGCTATCACACGCCAAGTTATTACGACATTGATGCGTCTCAATTGGCCCGTCGTTATGCAACTGAAGGGGCAAAAATGCTCCATCTTGTTGACCTAAGCGGCGCCAAAGATGCGCAGGCGCGGAGCACCAGCGGCCTACTTGCGCTGACCAAGAGCACCGACCTTGCCTGGCAAGTCGGTGGTGGTATTCGTTCCGCAGACGACATCCAACAATTGCTCGATCACGGTGTCTCGCGGGTGGTCGTTGGCAGCATGGCCATACGCCACCCAGAGCTGGTGGTCGAGTGGCTGATGCGTTTCGGCGCCGATAAGATTGTCCTCGCCCTTGATGTCCGCCCAACCCAAGATGGTCGATGGCTGTTGCCTGTCGATGGCTGGACCACCGAGACAAACCGCGAACTTAAAGAATGCTTGGCGTTTTATGCTTGCGTTGGTGTGCGTCACATCCTGTGTACCGACATTTCCCGCGATGGCACCGCCAAGGGCCCGAATGTCGAACTTTATCGACAACTTTGTCACCAATACCCGGATATTCGCTGGCAGGCTTCCGGTGGTGTGGGCTCACTTGAGCACATCGCTCAGATTGCAGCCACTGGCGTAGCTCATTTAATCGTTGGCAAGGCACTGTTAGACGGTATATTTTCATTCAAGGAGGCTTGCATATGCTGGCAAAACGCATCATCCCCTGTCTAGATGTCAAACACGGCCAGGTCGTCAAGGGCATCCAATTTCGCCACCATAAAGTCGTCGGTGACATTGTGACATTGGCACGACTCTATGCCGAACAGGGCGCTGACGAACTGGTTTTTTACGACATTACCGCCAGCGTCGAGGACAGATGCGTCGATAAGGCCTGGGTACGCCGTGTTGCGGAAGTCATTGATATTCCCTTTTGTGTTGCAGGGGGCATACGCGCTTTGCGTGATGCGGAAACCATTTTGACTATGGGGGCCGATAAAATTTCGATCAATTCCCCTGCACTCGAACAGCCCGCTTTGATCACCGAACTGGCCAATGCGTTCGGTCAACAATGTATCGTGGTGGGCATTGACAGTTACTATGACGACAACACGCAACAGTGGCATGTTTATCAATACACAGGCGATGAACAAAAGGGACGTGATACTGGACGACTGACGCAAGCATGGATACAAGAAGTCCAAGATCGGGGAGCGGGCGAAATTGTGCTCAATACCATGAACCACGACGGCATACGCAGCGGCTATGACATACACCAACTCAAAGTGATGCGTTCGATCTGCCAGGTTCCTTTGATTGCCTCTGGCGGCGCGGGCGCTTTGTCCCACTTCGCGGAAGTTTTTCAGGAAGCGGATGTCGACGGTGCGCTTGCTGCCAGTGTTTTCCATAAGGGCATGTTGTCCATTCCCGAAGTGAAATCCTACTTGCAAAAAGAAGGAGTATGTGTCCGTGAACCCATTAACGCTGAATGACATACAAAAACTGGCCTGGGACAAGGGGTCAGGACTATTGCCCGCGGTGGTGACAGACGCCGATATCGGCGACGTGCTCATGGTTGGCTTTATGAATCAGGATGCCTTGGCGCAAACATTGCGTTCACATCGGGTGACATTTTTCAGTCGTAGCCGCCAATGCCTTTGGCAAAAAGGAGAAACGTCCGGGCACGTGCTCAATCTAATCGCAGCTTACCCTGATTGTGATCACGACACCATTTTAATCGAGGCTGTGCCGCAAGGCCCTACGTGCCACCAAGGGTTGAGAAGCTGCTTCGGTCCCTCGCCTCGCAGCACCCTAAGTTTTATCGCTGAATTGGAAGCGCTTATCCGTACTCGAGCAAAGCAGCCCGTTTCCCAGCACAGTTACACTCAACAACTTTTCGCCTCGGGCATCGAACGCATCGCGCAAAAAGTCGGCGAGGAAAGTATCGAAACCGTCATTGCAGCGCTCAC
>RFGJ01000016.1 GCA_003696665.1 Gammaproteobacteria bacterium
TATCGAGACTTAGGGTTCAATAACATGGCTCAGGCACAGCGTCGCTGTGGGTTTAGCCTCAAACAATTGAAGTCCATTTTTAGAATGAAATAGCCCTGGATCGGCAGGTGCAGATTTGTATTGCTGATAATGGTAAAGGGATCGATGCTGAGGTGCAACAGCGACTATTTGACCCGTTTTTTACCACCAAGCCTTCTGGCAAGGGTACGGGACTAGGGTTATCGATTAGCCACCAAATCATCACTGAAAAGCACGGTGGAAAATTGTATTGCCGCTCTCAGCCAGATCGGGGTGCAGAGTGGGTGATTGAGATTCCCATTCAATCATAAAATTGCAGTCTTGTTGCAGATTTATGGGGTATTCCAGTCTAGGATAGCTTCAATTTGACTGGCTAGATGGGACGGATCAAATGGTTTAAGAATGATTGCCTTTGCGCCAAGTTGTGCATATTGTTGCTGGGCAGCGGTTCTGACGGTGGCGGTGAGCAGGATGACGGGAATCTGCTGAGTGGTAGCATCTGCCTTGAGGGCTTGCAGGGTTGCCAGTCCGTCCACTTTGGGCATTTTGATATCCAGCAAAATTGCGTCTGGCTGATGAGATTGGGCGATCGCCACACCTTCTTCTCCAGACGCAGCGGTCAACACATTCCAATCTCTGGTAAATTGCAGGCTGGCCTTAGCAATGGTGCGAATCGCGGCTTCGTCGTCAATCAGCAACACTTGTCGGGGAGCCATAGAATTCCTACGCAACAATGCAAAGTAATGAACAACCGAATTTCATCAGGAGTTACGCAGTTGGAGTTAGAACGAAGCGGGGAGCGGCTAAGTAAGCGCGAATTGCATCCCGCACGATCGCCAACTTTGCCTCGTACCAACTGATGCCCGTTGTGAACCAATGCAGTTCCAGACGTAGGAAGGCGCGAATTGCTAGACCGATATGATTGCGCTGGGCACGACTGGAACGAACCTGAGCGCGTTCGGCACCGCAGCATTGCTTGAGTCCACGATGGTATTCCTCAATCGCCCAGCCAAACTCAGCGAATTGCAGCCGTTGCAGTTCACCCAAGTTGAGGTCATTGGTCGCCCAGTAATCAATGTCACCGTTTGGGGCAACAATCTTGAACACTTTGACGAATCCATACCCTTTGAGGTGAACCACGCTTCCTGTGGTTGCAATCTCAACTTCATGTAAGGGACGATTCCCGCTCTTGTCGGGGTTGACGTGCCGATTTCGCTTGAGTCGACTCAACCAAGTCCAACCATACCCTCGAATCAGCTTGAGATTGTCCAGGCTGCTGTACCAGCCGTCGAACACCACACATCGAGGCGCAAATCCCCGATGCTTGGCGACTGCCAGCATCGAGCGAAAGTGGTCGTTCTTGGTTGCTCCATCGACACGCTTCTCGTAGAACCGATAGTCCAATGGAATGTGACGGTCGCCTTCGGTCCACAGCAGGGTAATCAGGTTGATGCCTTGCACCACCCGTCCATGCTTACCCGACCAGTGCCGGGTAACCAATTCCATCTTCTCGGCATACCACTTGTCAAGCGTCGAATCATCCACCACTAAAATCCCCTGATTCAACTGCACTTGTGGCTGCGCTTCTTGCCACAGTTGCTCGCTTGAGGGTTCTATGCGATGCAACAACCGGGTAATGGCATCATGAGCCACCGCATTCGTGGACTCTGGTTGCACTCGTTCGGCTTCGGTGCAGCTATATGCCTTCTGCGCCGCTATCAGAAAGTTGATGTAGTCGGACTCGTTGACCTTTGGTGGA
>RFGJ01000017.1 GCA_003696665.1 Gammaproteobacteria bacterium
AGTTTACGGCTGACAGTGGCCTTGGGCATGCCAAGTTTTTCAGCCGCCTTGGTAATGCTTTTGTGCTCGACGACTTTAATGAAAATGGCCGCTAGGTTGAAATCAAAGTTTTGTTTCATTAGTGGAACAAAGTTCTTCAAATAAAAATTTTGTTGTTTTATTGTAAACAGTAGTAGAATGTGCGGCAAGCCATTATGTTGACGAGAGGGCGAAGTCATGGGGAAACGCTGGGGTGAATGGGTCATTCGGTTTCGATGGCCAATCGTACTCATCATGCCTATTCTAATGCTTGCCTTTGCTTATGGGGCGAGCAAATTATCGTGGCGGACGGACTATCGCGCATTTTTCAGTCCGCAAAATCCCGAGTTGCAAGCATTTGAAAAAATGCAACGTATTTTCAACAAATCAGATTCGCTGGTGTTTGTCGTCGCGCCAGCGAGTGGAACCGTGTTTGATCGGGACACGCTCAAGGCCATAGAGGAGCTGACAGACGGTGGCTGGCAACTACACCTCTCGACGCGTGTTGACAGCTTGCGCAACTACCAGCATACCACCGCGGTTGGGGACGATCTCGAAGTCCGCGATCTGTATGAGGACCCTGAAAACTTAAGTGATGCTGAGTTGCTCAAGATTAAACAAATCGCGCTCAATGAGCCGCTGATCGTTCGTCGGCTTGTATCGGACAAAGGTGATGTTGCGGCAGTCAATGTGACCTTTGAATTGCCCGACAATCCAGCGAATGAAATTCCGACCATTGCCAAACAAGCGCGCGAACTGGCACACAAAGTCGAGCAAGCGCACCCGGGGTTGAAAATTCACATGACCGGCGTAGTTATGATGAACGCGGCATTCCGGGAAGCATCTGAGCACGACTTCAAAACCTTGGTGCCCATAATGTTTGCTGTGGTTGTTGTGATGCTGTGGCTCACCACCCGCATTCATTTTGGTGTGGTCACCACCGTATTGGTCATTGCATTTTCCATTGCTGCGGCCATGGGGCTCGCCGGTTGGCTCGGCTTTTATATGACCGGTCCGACAGCGTCTGCGCCGATAATCATTTTGACCATGGGCGTGGCGGATGCCGTACACTTGTTGATTGGTTACCTCCATTTCCTTCAGCAAGGGCTACGCCGGAAAGCGGCCATGATCGAAAGTGTGCGGGTTAATTTCCAGCCGGTGCTCTTGACGTCGGTGACAACGGTTGTCGGTTTCCTGTCGATGAACTTCTCCGAGGTGCCGCCGTTTCGCGATCTTGGCAACATTGTTGCCTTTGGCGTTGGCTTTGCCTGGTTATTGACGACCACCTTTTTGCCGGCCCTGATGGTGATGTTGCCGATTCGTGTGCCGAAGATTCACCCGGATGACTCTCCTTTGATGGAACGTGTGGCAGACTTCGTCATTCGCCATCGTACGGCACTATTGTGGGGCGTGACCGGATTGGTGCTGGCGTCGTTGGCTGGCATCCCGAAAAATGAACTGGACGACCAGTTCGTACAGTATTTCGACAAATCGGTGCCATTTCGGCAGGCGACTGATTTTGCCAATGAACGTCTGGCCGGTATTTATACCATTGAGTATGCGCTGGATTCTGGCCAGAAAGGGGGAATATCCGAACCTAAGTTTCTGCAGGAGGTCGATGCTTTTGTCGAGTGGGCGCGGCAGCAAAAGGAAGTGCG
>RFGJ01000018.1 GCA_003696665.1 Gammaproteobacteria bacterium
CTGGGATCTGGGAGAGATACTCCTCGTTGAAGCGGAAGCCTTGCATGCCCCTATTCCTTCATCCCAAGACCGCGCAAGCGCCAGTCCGCAGCAATCTTGCCTATGATCCCTTTGACGATAACGTCGAGTTCACTTCCGGCTTCATAGTTCGCAGGCGCTATGAAGTTGACCCGGCCGTCTTTGATGAGCTTTTCCGCTTTTCTTTTTGCGCCCTTTGTATTCGGCCTGTAGACAGCGATGGCGTGGCCACCTTGTTCCTTGACGAGTCTGAAGCATGGAATATCGGTGTCCCCGTCCCCGATAAACACCATGTTCTCAAAAGGTACGGGGCGTTCATGTTTTGGAACATAGTCGTTGATTCGGCTGTTATCATAGACCTCTTCTACGCCCTTGTTGATGCGGAAAAGATACTGTGTCTTCGTCGTGTAGTTGATTGCCAGCGCGGGCCATTGGGCCACACCGTTATGGTCATAGACGAATGCGGAAGCATAGATTGCGGCGAATTTTCCCGCGATGGGAGTGCCTTCGATCATCTCACGGATTCCCGAGGAAATAATGTAATGCTGTACGTTGACGCCATGTTCTCTGCCATATTTGTTGATACGACCAAACCAGTCGATCACACCGGAGAATAGCTCAACCGATTCTCCGAAATGCCGAATGTCTTCCCGTCTTACTGGGACTTTCGCTTCTCGTGCCTTGTCCAGCATGTGCATCATGTACATGAGGATGTTGTCGGCATTATGCTTCTTTGCGAGCCTGTTGACCTCGCCCCAGAATTTCTTTCTGGACATCCCGATCTTGGGTACGAAGTCAAATTCCTGCATGTTGCCTGGCGACAGAGTGCCATCGAAGTCGTAGGCAATCGCCAAAGGCGCGTATTTTTTTGCCATTATGCCACCTCCTTACTCATCTTTACCCGCCACTGGCCTGTGAGAAGCTTCTGCATCAGGCCGCGCTTTTGGCTTTTGTATCTTTCCGCCAGTTGTTTCAGAAGGTCAATTTCCTTCTGGGCAATCGTAAGCACGCCTGCGATACTTTTCTGTTCTTCGATTGGAGGTCTTGGAATTTTTATGCTCATAAAATCTGGGATACTGATCTGTTTGCCGTCTCTGATTCCAATGACAGCGATGTTCAGATACTTTTCTATGAATAAGTAGGTCTTGAAGAACAACCGATAGAAAGCTATGTCTATTTCTGCCTTAGGGCGCAATACGGTATAAGCTGGACTGATTATCCCTTGATAATCGGAATACTCGATTCCACCCTGAAATGAGCGTAGGCTGATAGCAAAGTCACCTTTCTTGATTCGTTTGTAGTTGGCAGTGCTTCCCTCCGGGGACATCACGCGGCCTTCCAGCAGCCGACGAGGTATAACGCCTCTATCCTGGGTCACCGACAACAGCTCCTCA
>RFGJ01000019.1 GCA_003696665.1 Gammaproteobacteria bacterium
TAGGGGTAGGGTGCGTCGCTTCCTCGGTGGGGTAGGCAGTCCATAACGGTTACGTTGATAATCTTAGCGGGTCCGGGAACATTGGTGGAAAAGGAAATGTTGTGCGCACCGATGGGAACATCGTTTACTAAAAACTCGTGTGTTTTGGTGAAGACTTTTGAGATGATGTCAAGGATGGTGGTGTTGGGTTCTGGGATGCGGTGGAGGGTGTCGTTTGCATCGTAGGGGATGATGAGTTCTAGGGGGTTGCCGTCTTGTCCTTCGTAGGGTATTTTGAGGATCACTTTGTCAAAGACGGTGTAGTAGGCAAAGGTTCCTGCCCAGTTGAAGGTGTAGAAGTCTTCAACGGATGCGTAGGAGTTGTTGATGTCGTCAAAGTCGTTGTATCCGGTGATGTTGAGTTGGGGTATGTCTGCTACGAGTATGCGTACGAGTTGCCAGTCACAAAGTGGTGATTGGTAGATGTTAAGGAATTTGGGAATATCTGAACTACTTACGTTTTCGGGGTTGTTTACGCGAAAGGAGAGGGGTACTTGTGTGCTGCTCATGTTGTGATACTCATCGCAGACATAGATGGTGATGTTGTGTGGTCCGATGTCTGATCTGTTTGTGGTGTAGCTTGCTTCTCGTCGTGTTTCGCGGTAGTCTTTTGAGCTTGTCCAGTTGCGTGGTTTTCCGGGGAGGAGTACTTGTGCTCCTCTTACTCTGTCAAAGTACGCGTCGTATGTTTCTTTCCAACCAACGTAGAAGTAGGTGAGTTTATCTTCATCGGGGTCGTAGATCTTCGTCACGTCAGGGTTGGGTTTGAGTTCTATGGTGGATCCTTCAAGGACGATGACGTCGTAAGGTTCGCGTGCTCCTTCTGAGCGGATAAGGTCTAATGCGGGGTGCCTGTTCTGGCGTATGAATTGAAAGGCGTAGACTTGCCCTGCAATGGTGGATCCTGTATCGGTGATAGTTACGAGGTCGTCAAAGATGTTTTGGTTGCGGTAGGGTTGTGAGAAGGAGACGTTCATGCGTGCATCCCAAACTGTTCTAAATCGTTTAAAATCTGATGATGCGTTGAAACCAAGGCGTGCTGAGTCGTAAACGGAGATGAAGGAGGCAAGCTCGCCGAGTTTTTTGAAACGAATAGGTAAGGAGACGCTAAAATCTGCAAAGGTGGTAACAGGTGGTCTTCCTGCAAAGGAGAACGTGACGGGGTATTGTACTGTTGCCCGGGTGTCTGCTTCTCCGTAGATGACGGTTGCGTTGGGATCCCCAAAGGTGAAGTTGTATTGTTGGGTGTAGGTGAGGTTTGAAGGGTTAAAACAGCGCGGGAGTTCTCGTTCAATGTATTCTTGTAAAACGTATTGTGTGGAGTCTTCTAAGCCATAGGTTTTTCCTAAGCAAAACGGGTTGCGCAGATCTCCTGAGGCGTTGAACCTGTTGGACCCGTTCAAATAACAGATGGGGGTAAGTGATGCTTCTCCAAAGTAACCCCATGTTGAGAAGTTGAGTTTTGGGCTTTGTTGAAAACCTGGCCAGTGTGGTGGGGGAGGGGATTTTGTTCCTTCAAGAAGGGTAGGTTCTTGGATACCATACCCTGCTCTGCATTTGGTTATGTTTTTTCCGGGGAGGCATTGTACTTCTCTGCTTTTGCGTGGTCCTGATGCAAGTGCGAGGTGTGAGCCGTTTTGATAGGTGTAAATGTTTCCGCCTTGGCTTCCTGCAAGCAAAAGTCCTCGCGAGAGTACTTCTTGTAAGCATCCTTCTGCGTAGAATTTCACTGCGTTGGTGTTGATTGCTTCTTGTAGTGCTCCTCTTGCTTGTTGTTCAAGTTGCGCTGTTTGCAGGGTGGTATTAACTTGGTTGATGAAGATGAATGTTCCTAAGAGCAGAAGTCCTATGACAATGAAGAGCGTGACTTGACCCTTTCTCATCGGTAATTAAAGGTTCTCTCAACGATGATGCCGTAGGTGTCTGTTGCGGTGAGTTTTACTTTTCTTCCGCTTGAAGGTACCTCTACACTGCACCGATCATCGCCTGCGCTTACACCCACGCAATTCTCGCTTGTAATAAGTGTGTTGATGTCATAGAAATCCCAGTTAATATTCCAGGTCGCATAGCCTCTATCATCTGCGATGTCAACGGAGATGTTTCCTGAATCAACGTGTGGGTTGAAGAATGGTCCTGCGTATCGTTGCAAGGTAGTTGATGCTGTGCGTACTGCAAAGTTGTCATAAAGAATCTTTGCTTGAAGGGGAAGTGATTCTTCGGTGCCCTCAACAAAGGACATGATAACAGGTCCTGCACCAAGGACACTTGCGTTGCGCTCACCGATGGAATACGTAATGCCTAAGATGTGTTCTTGGTCTTGTGCGCTAAGCCCTGAGACATTGATGCAAAAAGGTTGGCCTGCTACAACGGAGCTGAGCGTTGTTGACGTGCAAAGTCCTTGTGATGTTGCTTTGGTAATAGTAATACTTCCTGCTGAGGTGCTCGTTGCTTCTTCTTTGTACACGTCATCTTTTGAAAATCCTTCATCAAGCCTCATAACTGAGGTGAGATCACGCCAAAGATCCGCGAATTCAAAGGGTAGTTCTTCTGTTCCTGCGTTTTTGAATTGTAATCCTCTGGAGAGGTCTTCTACGTGAACGATGTACGTCCAATCATTTGCGGATCGGATGTCTAACTCACAAGTAAATCGTGGCTGGTGAGGAATGGTTTTTGATGAGCCATCAACAACGCCTGATGTCTTTGTGCTTCCCACCATTCTGAATTGGTAATCAAAGTCGGGGTCAAGATACGTCCTGCACACAGGCGAGATGATGTTGTGATATTCTGCTGTCATGAAAGAGACAGCATTTCCTGAGCGAGAGCCATCTTCGAGTTCGCGTGTTATTGATTCTTTGACTGCACGTACAAATCGCCCGTTATCCCCTTGTGCGATGTAGAGTTTGTCAAAGTTTCTTGCTTCTTCGACAAATTGCTTGGTTTCAAGCGTGTCTTCATAGATACCTATGCCGATGAAAGAGAGGATGCGTGAAAAGACGAGGTCTAACGTATCAAACACTGTGCTGAAAACGGTTTCTTCTTCTAAATCAGCAAGTTGAAGTAAGTCGAATTCATCAACGTTACTCCCATCACTAAAACCATAGATAACCATTTTCGTTGCGGGGTTGTACCACACATCATTGTTCTTACATCCTTGCCAGGTGGGACTGGTCTTATCAACGTTAGCACAATACTCCGGATCATTTCGTATAGCTTCTATGAAACTAGGAAGTGCTCCTGTTGTTGTTCTTCTCTGCTGATCAATGTGTTGCCCGAGACTTGTTCCAACAAAGACTCTATCATCAACACGTAGCACGCAGAACTCATCAGTAAGATCAAGTGATTCATCAAAGAATGCTTGGTACTTTCCTTCCAAACCTATTTGTCGGAAGGGTTCGAATTGTCCGTGTTGGTTTGGTTTGAGCGATTCGCTTGGCTTATCACAGAACAAAGTGTATGGTTTTGTTGCAACGTCTTTTTTATCTGCTATGTCTAGCATGATTTGGGCAAGTCCCTTTGTTCTCGTAACCCACTCGCCGTTTTGACACAAGAAAGTCTCTGCGCGAGAACCTCTACCAAAGTCAAGGTTTGCTGTAACAATAGTTCCCGATTGTGCGCAAAGGCTTGCAGCAGTGAAATCAGAGAAACGGTAATCATTACTGTTGGAGAAGAAGTTGAAGAGTGCTTCAA
>RFGJ01000020.1 GCA_003696665.1 Gammaproteobacteria bacterium
GCCAACCATTTCATGCCGAGTGCGCGTTCCATATAATACATGGGGCCACCGGCAACCGTCCCATCTTCTAAAATCACCCGATATTTATGCGACAAGGTGACTTCCACGAATTTGGTGGTCATACCGAAAAATGCCGTCGCCCACATCCAAAACAGCGCGGCCGGACCACCAACGGCAACGGCAAGCCCCACACCACCGATATTACCAGTCCCAACTGTCCCGGACAGCGCGGTGGTCAATGCCCCAAAGTGGGAGGTATCTCCTTGGTCCGTGTCCTTGTCATACTTGCCGCGCGTGATGCGTATGGCATGTTTGAAATAGCGAATTTGCGGAAACCCAAGATAGAGCGTGTAGAACAGGCCGACACCAAGCAACAGATACGGAAAATACGGTGCCGAACCGAGATAACCATCCAACCAAATTAGAAACTCATTGAACGTAGCCAAACCTTGCCTCCCCCTGATTTATGGTCTTGTCGGGGGCTAGGATACCGATTCTGTACCTTCAGGAAAAGTCCTCAGGACAATAACCGGACACGTGTCCCATGAACCACACTCATTGTGATTTCTTCTGGAGATAAGTTAGTAGGAAAGTAGCATCCTGAAATCTGCGCGCCATGAAAGCTGGCTCCTTCCAGATTTGTCTTACGAAAGTCAATACCACGCAAATCGCAATTACGAAAATAGCAGCCGGACAAGTCAAGTCCTTCTGCTTTCAGTCCTTTCAAATCACAGTTGCGAAAATCACAGTTTGTCAAATCCGGCACAGCGCCATTCTTCACCGCATCATTAAACTCACTCACACGACCATCACGCAGCATCTGATAAAGCGGTTCGTTTGGAATCCGGAGCATTGTCGATGACTCCTTGAACGTTCTGACCTTTCACAAGTATAGACGAAAAAATCATGCTTCCTCCGGCAGCTAGCAAATTCTCCCGCCCGCGGCTTTGGCAAAAATAACACCAACACCGATTAGACGTACTGCCTCCCCACATTCATTAAACAGTTGCTTCGCCATTGACATCACAACATCAAGTGAGAATTGTTCCGTCCGACACATCTTCTGACGGGTTTCGAAATGAGCGCTTCGCATGCGAATCACAACCTGATAAACCTGATCCAGTCGGTCGGCGCGCGCGATATCCACCAATAACTCACCTGCCATGCGCTGGAGTTCCGCTTCTACCATTGACCACGTCGTCAGATCCATTGGAAAAGTCTGCTCATGGCTCATTTGTTTACGCTCTCTGTGCGCATGCACTGGACGATCGTCCATGCCGTGCGCCTGTTTGTAGAGTGACACTCCCATTTTGCCAAATCTTTGTGTCAATTCATGGAGCGGCAAACGCCTTAATTCACCTGCGGTAAATATGCCGAGCTGGTGCAGTTTTTCACGCAGTACGGGCCCCACGCCACGCAGCCGTTCGATAGGCAACAATTCCACAAAACCACTCACTTCTTGCGGTGGTACAGTAAATTGCCCATTCGGTTTACACCAGTCACTCGCCAGCTTAGCAATCAGCTTGTTTGGGCCCACACCCGCACTCGCGGTTAAACGCCTCTCCCTCCAAATCAGATAGCGGATCTGGTAAGCAATATGCGTCGCTGAGCCACCACAATGCCGAGCACCGGTCACGTCCAAATAGGCTTCATCTAAACTGACCGGTTCCACAAGTTCCGTAAACCGACGAAATATCGATCGTATGGCGAGACTTTCTTCACGATATTTACTCATATCAGGCGAAATCACGCATAGGCTCGGACAAAGACGGCGTGCGTGCGCGACTGGCATGGCTGAACGCACCCCGTAGCGGCGTGCTGCATAATTACATGTCGCCACAACGCCCCTTCCATCAAGTCCCCCTACTGCTATCGGTATTGATGATGGAAGATCACGATCTCGCATTTCTATGGCTGCGAAAAAACAATCCATATCGATGTGGATGATTTTTCGCACCTGTTTGCTCATGCTTGAAGTGTCACGGTGACCTTGGCACCGCCTAACGGCGAGCGCGCCACTTCGATTTTCCCTTCATAGGCTTGCACAATATTGGCTGCGATGGAAAGGCCAAGGCCATGTCCAGCCATTTTCTCGTCCAGACGGCGGCCACGCTCAAAAACGCTTTGTTTGACTCTGTCTGGGATACCCGAACCATCGTCCTCGATTGTCACAACTGGTGACGTGTCCTTCATCGTCAGAGCAATCAAAACGGCACCGCGACAATATTTGAACGCATTATCGATAAGGTTACCAAACAGCTCCAGCATGTCACCCTCATGGCCACGCAATGTCCCCTCATCTGCCGACTCAAACTCGACGGTCACACCTTTATCCGCATAAACCTTGTTCATGGCCTCGAGCAAGTTCTGGATCACTGTCCGTAAGCTCACTTTTTGTTGGGTACTACCACGTCCCACAGCTCTCGCCCGATTTAAATAGTACTGCACCAACTGATCAGCGCGCGACACAGCATCTCGAATACAAGCGGCATCAGGCCTATCCGAGTTGGCTTCATTGGCAATCATGGTCAGCGGCGTTTTTAGACTATGCGCCAGATCTCCGACGCTATTTTGGAATCTCTGCCGCTGCGCCTCCTCAAATGACAACAATCGATTGATGCGTGCGACCAAACCCGCTAGCTCGATCGGCAATCCCTCATCAAGGCGCGCCCGTTGGCCAAGCTCAATTGCCTGTAATTCCGCCTGTACTTGAGCTAATGGTTTGAGCATACGTCGAAAAACGACAAATTGTCCGAACAGTATGACCACACCTAACAATGCCAGAGAGATGAATAAACGCCAACGAAACGACGTCAACGCCACCGCAAAATCTTGATAGTTTTCAGCGACAACGAAAAGATAATTGTCATCGCGCCCGTTGACTTCCCAAGCCACACGATAGGTATGTTCAATCACCTCAACAGCATCAATATATGAAATTCTGGTTAGGGAATCACCTTGGCGAACTTTGGACGGTGGCGGCCATGTGCGTCCCACGGCACTTTCACTACGCCAGACCTCCGAACCATCTGGACGCAAGACGCGGGCATAGCGCCCACCGCCCCAGTGATTGAACCGCTCATCAGCAATATAGCGCGGCAAAATCAGTTGTCCCTGTGAATCAAGATCGGCCACCGCCATAAGTGTGTATATCTGCGCTTCCAATTGCTGTTTTGTGCGTTCCCACAGCGCATGATAGAAAGCGCGTTCCAATACGAAAGCCGTCAACACAATAAACAGGGTAGAAATCAGCAAACTGGTCTGAATCAGCGTACTACGAAGACTCTGCCGGTTTGCTTGATGTCTCATGTCACTGGAATTCGCCACCGATAACCTCTTCCACGAAGCGTTTCGATTGGCTTGCGCGTCCCATCTGGATCAATTTTCTTACGCAAACGGCCAACAAACACCTCGATGACATTACTGTCGCGTTCGAAATCTTGTTCGTACAAATGTTCCGTCAATTCGGTTTTGGATATGACCTTATTAGGATGCATCAAGAGATAGCGCAATACGCGGTATTCATACGCGGTCAAATCAAGCTCTTTGTCATGAAGAAACGCCAATTGACGCTGCGTATCCAGCTTAATCGGCCCTGACACCAGTGTGGCTTCCGAAAAACCTTTCGAGCGTCTCAGTAAGGCATTGACACGCGCTTTCAGCTCTTCCGGATGAAATGGCTTGACCAAATAATCATCTGCGCCAGCAGCAAGCCCTTCCACTTTGTCCTGCCAATGATCTCTGGCCGTCAATATCAATATGGGAAAATCATGTTTTTTTGCACGCCATTCCCGAATCACCTGGACGCCTGAAATATCGGGCAACCCAAGATCAACAATCGCCACGTCCAACTCAAGCTCATCCCCGTAAAATAATGCGTCTGTGCCACAATCACACACCTCAACCGCATAACCTGCTTGGCGCAACAAGTCATGTACCTGAGCGCTGAGCAATGGCTCATCTTCCACCAAAAGGACACGCATCCGTCACATCTCCTTTACGACTTCCGTAACTTACCACCATCAATGGTCACGACACGAACTCGACCGTCTTTTGTTAAAATTTTAACGTGATAAATCACACGTCCTGATCGAACTTGTTTGCTCACAGACAACACTCGTCCTGGCACTTTTTTTTGCGCCAGCTGTACCGCTTGCTGCGCTGAAATCGCCGACAACGGTAACAACGTTGGTGTGGCATCGGCAGGCACACTCACATAGGCCATCAATAGAAACCAACAGGCTATCGTCAAAATTCGCATTCACACATCTCGAATAAGGCAATGGCACTTCGTGCCTACAAGTGTACACTGCTTTTGAAGTCCGCGGATAGCCATCTTAAAGCAATCGATGTGAATCTTCGCTGAATCGCGAGTGATGTCTCTCCAATACCCCCGAAGTGTGCGGAAGTTGCACCCTACTAGGTTGATTGTGACGTGTCTTTGGCCAAGAGTAATTGAAACCTCACCTCAAACTGATCAGTGCGTTCGTTTTGAAGCCAAGACTGGCCCCCATGATGTTCCACAATGCGTTGAAAAATCTCAAAACAGGATTTCCAATTGGAGCTTGATCGCGCTTGCATCAAATCAATGTCCCCAAAAAACTTTAACGCACATGTCGCTTTGGTATCTGAGCTTTGCAAAATGCTGAACTCAATACAAATTTTTCCGTTATTTCGAAGCGATAAGTCAAGACACCAGTCGATCAACGCATCAAAACCGCGCCCCAATAGTTTGGCGTCAGCCCACACAACACATTTGATATTTTCTGCCACTGAAAGATCC
>RFGJ01000021.1 GCA_003696665.1 Gammaproteobacteria bacterium
CATCGTCAGCCTATTTTGTCTTTTTCTGAGTGGCTGGTCCTTTGCCGCAAGTGTGTCGGTGCAAGGGATACGGTTTTGGCAGTCACCAGAACGGACGCGCATGGTGATCGATCTCTCGGGGCCAGTCAAAGAAAAGGTTTTTACGCTCAGTCATCCTGACAGAGTCGTCATCGATTTACCAAATACCCGTTTTGGCATGCGTATGGATGCCATCAAGAGCAATTCCGATCTGATTGAGCGAGTTCGAAAGTCGGAAAACAAACAAGCGGGTGGCTTGCGTCTGGTGGTGGATTTAAAGCGCCCGGCCACCCCGAAAGCGTTTCAGCTGAAGCCCTATTTACAATATGGCCATCGGCTTGTCATTGACCTCCTTGACTCGACAATGCGACCAAAGAAGCCGGTTGAGCCGAAGGCAGGTGACGTCATTATTGCGGTGGACCCCGGCCATGGCGGTGAAGACCCAGGAGCCATTGGCGTCTCTGGTCACAAAGAAAAAGATATCACATTGGCCGTTGCTAAAGCACTGGTTGAAGCGTTGAACAAAAAACCGGGCGTCAATGCGTTCCTGACGCGAACGGGCGACTATTACATTGGCTTACGAAAACGCACAGAAATCGCACAGCAACGTCGCGCCCACCTGTTTGTTTCCATTCATGCGGATGCCTTCAAAAATAAGCACGTGCGCGGGAGCTCCATTTGGACGCTTTCGACAAAGGGATCCAACTCGGAACTGGGACGCTGGCTGGAGTCGCGCGAGAACGTGGATTTGCTTGGCGTCGCGGATGATCTGGATTTGGCCCAGTTCGATGAACAGGTCGCCAAAGTGTTGGTTAGTTTGTCACTAGAGTATGCTTTGGGTTCCAGTATCGAAATGGCCAACCGGATATTGCCGCACATCGGCAAGCTGACGCCGCTCCATAGCCGACACCCGCGGCAGGCGGCTTTTGTGGTGCTTAAACAGCCCGGCATTCCCTCTGTGCTCGTCGAGACGGGCTTCATCTCGAATCCTCATGATGAAAGAAATCTCACATCGCGCAGTTACCAGCGGCGCTATGCACAGGCATTGGCGAATGGTGTGATGGATTATCTCCGGGCGCATCCGCCTGAAGGGACGCGTATGGCGCTTGAACATCGAAGCCGCCGCATCAAGCACGTGGTGAAACGAGGTGATACACTCTCCGGCATTGCCCGCCGTTATGGCGTCAGCGTACGGAAACTGAAACAAGCGAATCAAATTCGGTCATCGGTTGTTCGGGTTGGGCAAACGCTGGTCATACCGCCGAGCTCGTGACGATGACAACTCAGGTGCCACGTATTGGGCGATTACCGCCACTGGTTGCTAATCAGATCGCGGCCGGTGAAGTGGTCGAGCGTCCGGCCTCCGTGCTGAAAGAACTAGTGGAGAATAGCCTTGATGCACAGGCCAGTCGCATTGATATTGTGGTGGACGCGGGGGGCAAGCAGAAAATCCAGGTGACTGATGACGGGCACGGTATACATCCCGACGATTTGCAATTGGCCTTGACGCGTCATGCCACCAGCAAAATCAGAACGACCAAGGATCTGATGCATATTGGTTCGCTCGGGTTTCGTGGAGAAGCGTTGGCCAGTATCGCCTCGGTGGCTCGAGTCACCTTGCGGTCACGCATTGAGGGAAGTGATAAGGCTTGGCAAGTTCAGGTAGCCGGCAGTGGCCAACTCCCGCCTTTGGTGCCAGCGAGTGGCCCTAAAGGCACAACGGTGATCGTTCAAGATTTGTTTTTCAACACACCAGCGCGACGACATTTTCTTCGGGCCGAACGGACGGAATTTCTGCATGTTCAAGACACGGTGATTCGGTTGGCACTGAGTCATCCGCACGTTGCCTTTAGCCTGACACACAATGGACGCGCCATTTGGCAGTTGCCCGCCGCCCATTCACCGACAGCAGAAACACTGCGCATTCAGCGCTTGCTTGGCCGGAAGTTTGTCGAGGCAAGCCACGACTTTGAAGTCGCGCATCACAAATGGTTGTTATCGGGCCGTGTGGCAGGGGCTGCGTTTCATCGCAATCAGACAGACATGCAATATTTTTTCGTCAATGGGCGCCCTGTGCGTGACCGCATGCTCATGCACGCGATGCGCGAAGCCTACCAGGATCTATTGCCAACGGGGCGGGCGCCAGCGTACATCGTCTATTTGGTTGTGCCTGCCGATGAAGTGGATGTCAATGTGCATCCCACCAAGCATGAGGTTCGATTCCAGCAAAGCCGTGATATTCACGATTTTATTGTTCAAGCCATTCGGAACACACTCGTGTCCGACCACGATAGCGTGAACGCCAATATGACAGTGACAGCCGTGCCCGCTAAGCAGGCCACCGTTTCTGCGCCAGTGTCTCGGCGGGTGCGCGTACAAGAACAGGTACCCGATTATGGCCCGTCATTGTGGCAAGCTTTGACCAAAGCACCGCATGAACAAAGTCATCTGTGGTGGCGGCAGGCCCATTTCTGGATCGGTGAATGGCAGCATCAATTGTACATTGTGGATGCGGCGAGAATTTGGTCCAGTGCCAACAGATTGCTCACCGAAATACGGCACACGACGCGCCTGTTGCTGCCATGGCGATGGCCTCTACGTCCGGAGGAACAACAGACCATCGCTCGACTTGGCTGTGAGATGCTCTATGATGACGAAACGAATGAATGGACACTATTAAGTGTGCCATCGTTGTGCGCAGGGCTGGATGAATCCATGGCGCGTGCCTTGATGTTTGGTCAGCCCCCGGAGTCCGAAAGGCCGCCAGAGGCGTGGCTGGACAGCGGTTGTGCCTTTGTCGCGAGTTGGTTGACGCAAATGTCTAAAGCAGATCGAGTGGTTTGTGCGAGGCCGTTGACCACTAAGGGATTGCAGCGTTTATTTGAGGGTGGCCTATGAGCGGCGTAGACTTTGTGACGCTTGTCGGACCGACCGCCAGTGGTAAGAGTGGGTTAGCACTCGAGTTGGCCTCGTATTTACCGTGTGAAATCGTCAGTGTGGATTCAGCTCTGGTTTACCGAGGCATGGACATTGGCACGGCCAAACCGACCTGGGCTGAACGCCAACAATGTCGGCATCATCTCATCGATATTCTCGATCCCGCTGAAAGTTACTCGACGGCAGAGTTTGTGCGGGATGCTGAGCAGGCCATCCACGACATACGGGCGCGCGGTCGAGTGCCGCTCTTGGTTGGCGGCACAATGATGTATCTGCGTTCGCTGTTATTTGGGCTTGCGCAGCTCCCTTCGGCGGATCCAGAGGTTCGGCAACAGATTTGTGCGATGGCCAGTGAAAAAGGGTGGGGTTATGTTCATGCGTGTCTCAGGCAGGTTGATCCGGTCAGTGCAGCGCGCATTCACCCAAATGACCCCCAACGATTGCAACGTGCATTGGAGGTGTATCAGGTTTCCGGCAAGCCCCTTAGCGAGTGGCAAAAGGGAACGCAAACACCGCGCTGGAAAGCGGCACAAATCGGGCTGGTGCCTGAGCATCGCCAAGCATTGATGCCACGCATCGAAGGGCGGTTTGATGTCATGCTGGCCCAGGGGTTTGAAACTGAAGTGCGTGCTCTGAAGGCGCGTTCGGATCTTCACCTAGATCTCCCGTCCATGCGTAGTGTTGGCTATCGGCAAATGTGGGAGTATTTGGATGGCAAGTACACCTTTACCGAAATGCGGACGCGTGCCATCATCGCAACTGGGCAACTGGCAAAACGGCAAATGACCTGGTTGCGCAAATGGCCGCTGGATATGCGGTTGGACCCGTTGTGTACCCATAAAGTGGCCGATTTGGCCAAGTGGATTGAGAGACAGATTTAGCAGGCTCTTGACAAAACTGCTATAGTTAAAAGACAGTCTGCGTCCAATGTGATTGGATATAAAAACAATAAAACCGAGGAGAGCTACCAATGTCCAAGGGGCAATCTTTACAGGATCCTTTCTTGAATGCCTTGCGTCGTGAACGTGTGCCGGTTGCAATTTACCTTGTCAATGGAATTAAGCTTCAGGGCCAAATCGAGTCATTCGACCAGTTTGTCGTCTTGTTGAAAAACCAAGTCAGTCAAATGGTGTATAAGCACGCCATCTCCACGGTGGTTCCGTCGCGTAACGTTCGTCTACCACACTTAGGCGGTGGTCGGAACCATTTTCAAGACGATAATGGCGATGACGACGAGCCCATGCCTGGCAATACCATTGAGGAATAAATATTCTCTTTTGCCCGCCTTTACGGCTTACGGTAGAATAGTGGTCATCAGCGCCCTGTCATGATATGGCGGGGCGTCATTGTCTGATTTGAGAAGGAGAACCCTATGGCCCGAGTGACCGTTGAAGATGCTGTCAATCGAATCGGTAACCGATTCGACCTTGTCCTGCTGGCTGCGAAACGCGCCCGCCAGCTTTCGGTGGAGGGCAAGGAGCCTTTGGTTGATTGGGATAACGACAAGCCGACCGTGGTTGCTTTGCGTGAGATTGAAGAAGGCTTTCTGACGCCTGAGATGTTGGAAGGCGACGAAGATAAGCCAGTTTTTCTTGAGGTTGAAAATCAGTAAGTTCAATTGTGTCAAAGGTGCTTGGCTGTGTACCTGATTTCCCCACTCAAAGAAAAGCTAAGCACCTATCTCCCCGCTGAACAGCTCGAAAAGGTCGAACAGGCCTATTTATTGGCGCGTGACGCGCACGAAGGTCAGACACGAAGTTCAGGTGATCCGTACATCACCCACCCTGTTGCAGTCGCCCATATTTTGGCCGACATGCATATGGATTATCAGACCATTGTGGCCGCACTGTTGCATGACGTGATTGAAGACACGGAAGTATCGCGTGAAGATATTGCCGAGAAGTTTGGTGAAACCATCGCGGATTTGGTTGAAGGGGTGACAAAGCTAACCCAGATTAAGTTTTCCACCAAGGCTGAAGCGCAAGCCGAAAATTTCCGCAAGATGATGATGGCCATGGTGCGCGACATTCGCGTCATTCTCATAAAATTGGCTGATCGACTTCATAACATGCGCACGCTTGGCCCGTTGGAACCGAAAAGGCGTCGCAGGATAGCGCAAGAAACGCTGGAAATTTACGCCCCCATTGCTAATCGTCTAGGCATTTATACGATACGGGCTGAGTATGAACGGCTCGGTTTTCAGGCGATGTATCCGATGCGCTATCGGATTCTGGAGCAAGCCGTTAGGAAGGCTCGAGGCCATCGTCAAGAAATTATTGACGACATCCAGATGCAAATCAGCCAGCGGCTAAAAGCGGCAGGCATTCAGGCAACAGTTCAGGCGAGACAGAAATCTCTGTATTCGATTTACCAAAAAATGAAACGAAAGCGTGCCAGCTTTCAATCCATTATGGATGTGTATGGTTTTCGAGTCATTACCGACACCGTGGATTCATGTTATCGGGTACTTGGGCAAATACATAATCTCTTCAAACCAGTGCCAGATCGTTTCAAAGATTACATCGCGATTCCCAAGGTCAATGGTTATCAGTCGCTACACACCACACTGAAATCTCCTCAAGGGCTGCATATCGAGGTCCAGATAAGAACTGAAGAAATGCACCAGATGGCAGAAAAAGGCGTGGCGGCCCACTGGCTGTATAAAACTGGCGACAATGCCAACCCGGCAGAAATTAGAGCCCGGGAATGGATGCAGAACTTGCTCGAATATCAAGATCGCACCGATTCGTCATTGGATTTTATTGAACACGTCAAAATTGATCTGTTCCCGGACGAAGTCTATGTCTTCACACCAGATGGCAACATCGTCGAATTGCCCAGAGGCGCAACCCCAGTGGATTTTGCCTATGCCATTCACACAGATGTCGGCAACAGTTGCATTGCCTGCCGCATTGACGGAAAGCTGGCGCCTTTATCGACGCCTCTGGTCAATGGCCAAACGGTGATGATTGTGACTGCGCCCGGCGCGCGGCCAAATCCGAGTTGGCTGTCGTTTGTTAAGACAGCCAAAGCGCGTGCTAACATCCGTCATTACTTGCGTTCTATTCGCCAGGACGAGGCCATTCAGCTGGGCAAGCGATTGCTGGCAAAGGCGCTCAACGGGCAAGAGCTTGAGACATTGTCCGACGACGCCAAGGAAAAACTGCTTAAAGGATCGAAATACAAGTCTTTGGATGAACTAATGATGGATGTTGGCCTTGGTGTGGTGCCTGCGCAAGTATTAGCGAAAAAGTTGATGCTAGAAGAGCGAGAGGGTGAGGAAAACAGCCAAACCAAACCGCTCGCAATTAAGGGAACCGAGGGGCTGATTTTGGCGTTTGCCGAGTGCTGCCATCCCATCCCCGGCGATCCGATTATCGGTGAGACCATGCCTGGCAAGGGAATACGCATTCATCGTGAAAGTTGCAGCAAGGTCGAATCACTGCGCGGTGACGCCGATCGTTTGTTGTCCGTGGCTTGGGAGGAGCATGTTGAAGGTGAGTATGCGAGCGTCTTGCGTGTTGTGGTATTCAATCGTCGGGGCGTTTTGGCAGGACTGACACACCTGATTGCCGCCGAAGAGGGTAATATCATTGATGTTTCCGTCAGCCGCGACGACGGTCAGACGAATACCCTGACATTCCAAATTGCAGTCCGTGATCGTGTGCATTTGGCGAGAATTATCAAGCGATTGCGTCGTCATCCTGCAGTGTTGCGTATTGGGCGGATTTGAAAACAAGAGGTGAGATTATGACAAAATCTGTACTGCATACGGACAAGGCACCGGCCGCAATTGGGACCTATTCCCAAGCAGTTGCCGTGGGCGACCTGATGTTTATCTCGGGCCAAATTCCGCTTGATCCGGTCACCATGGAAATGGTGTCGGACGATTTTGCTGAGCAGACCCACCGTGTTTTTAAGAATCTGGCGGCCATCTGCGAGGCGGCTGGCCATTCATTGAACCAGCTTGTTAAAGTTAACATTTATTTGACGGATTTGACCAACTTCGCGACCGTCAACGAAATCATGGCCCAATATTTCGAGGCACCCTATCCGGCCCGGGCAGCCGTGGAAGTCAGCGCTTTGCCTAAGGGGGCGCAGATCGAAATCGAAGGTGTGCTATCGTTGAAGTAATGGCGCTGCCCCTTGCCAATTGGTTAAGCCAAGACAAATGGCAATCCTTGGCTTTAGAGCCTGTGCTCGACATTCGTTCGGCCGATGATTTTGCGGCTGCCCATTTGCCAAACAGTGCCAATATTCCATGGGCTCGCTTACCGCTCAGGCTTCATGAACTGCCTCCCGCCGGCACTCCGCTCATTCTCATTGGTGTGGCACCGGTGTTGAATGAAGCCATACCTTGGCTTCAGTGTCGAGGCTGGCCAATTAAGGGCGCCTGGAGCGTCAACCCTGAGCCTATCCCTGACTGGTGGTCGCATGGTCCCCCGACTCGACGTTTGTGGGCGCCCACTCCGTTTTTATCGGAACACATTGATGGTATCGAGCGTTCGCTGGGTGGTCCGGGCCGAGCGCTAGACCTTGGCGCGGGCACAGGACGCGAGTCGTTGTATTTAGCGCAACGAGGCTGGCAGGTTATGGCGGTTGAACAACGTCCAGAATTGCTCGAGCGCATGCAAGTGTCGGCGAAGGATTGGCAAGTGACCATTGATGGAATGGCCATGGATCTTCGGCAGGCATCCGCTGAGGCTTTTGATACGCCATTTCATTTAATTATACAGTGCCGTTTCTTACTCCGTTCCCTTTGGGCTTACCTCGACGCTTGGACGGTGCGTGGTGCCTATTACCTATTAGAGACATTCACGGCGGAGGCGGCCAAATTTGGCAAACCGAAAAATCCCGCATTTTTATTGGCTCCCGAAGAACCGATGAACGTTTTGCCAAATTGGGTTGTTGTCATCGACCAACAGCGGACGCTTGCCGATGGGCGTCCGCTGCGCGGTGTGTTGTTGAAAAGAGCACCCACTTTGTAGTCGGTTCTTGGGTCTGGGTGGTTTTCCCTAAGCTATCTAGGGGCATCGCTTGGAAAGATTCTATCCGTCCGAGCATTGTGCTACGTGTCCAAGTCGAATACTTTTGAGACCTCGACACATGAAAAAACTCACGCAGAATCGTGAATCGATTAAGCGAGTGTCCATTATTTCAATGCCGATTGATCTCGTGGCCGGTGTCATCGATATGCCGTGTCATCGAACCTTAAATCGTCAATTTAAAGCTCAATTCGATACGACCTGAGTGTTCTTTAAGCTTTCTACTATTCAGTGTATTTGTTAAATGAGCTGTGCGGTTAATAGAAGGGATATTGGAATGGCGGATAAAGACAGATTGTTTCGTGAAGTTGAATTGCCAAGGATTTTTTCGTTTGATGACGTGCGCACCGAGGCCAGCGAGATTTTGGCTGATAGAACGGAAAGCGGTCGATATTACGCAGTCTTGACCTTTTTGCAGAGCTATTGCAAGCCGATTAACGTGCCTGATGTCGAATGGGACGAATTCCGCCAAGGTGACCCTCGCAAAAGCAAACATTTAGATAAAGTGCGAAATGTATGGCGATTTTGTCTAATGGAACAGGCCAATCATGACAATAAGATAAATCAACCGGTGCGGCGTACGACGAGCAGGTATAGTCAGGCGATCAGTGACGATTGGCTTGTTCGAGATGAGTTTTTAAGATGTGCAAACGACTTTGTTCAATGGTTGAGAGATGGGCTTGAACGGTTACCATTTGAGCATGGTTACAAATGGGTAAAAGGTTGTCGAAAGTGTGGCTTGCGAAAAGGCTCGCTATTTACGGCAGGTTCTCTTTGGGAGGCGTTTCGTAAGTATCATTGGCCGAGCAGTTGTGGATGTGGCTACCGGGAGACCGCGATTTATTTAGGCGATCTTGCTCAGCGACTTAAACGCGCACTTGCTGCATCAAATCAAAACGTGTTGGCAGTTCTTATTTTAGAGGTTCTGAGTTGGGGCGGCGTTGCACATCGACAGTATGTTGCCTCAACATGGAAATACTTGATTGATACCGATAAACAAAAACTGGTCTTGTCGGTTCATGCGCAAGTGACATTACTGAAGGATATTCTGAACACTGGTGTGTGGCCGCGTAACCGAAAAATTTTAAGCCAAATCCAGATTGATTCGGGAACCACTAAAGTCTTCTCGTTGCTCATTGACGGCTTTATTATTTACGATGGGCGTGTTGCCAGCGCACTAGCTTACTTGGTTCGGAAATGGGCTGAAGAAAAACAACGTCAGCCCAATGGTGTGCCGCGGCTTTCTTCTTACATCCCAGATTGCTTGCGCTTTTCGCGTGCGACCGAATCAAAGCGGGATCCAAATCCCCCAGAAGAAGATCTATTTCCAAAGATGAGCAATGGGCCTCAACGCTTGCGTGAAAATATTTATGCATCCTGGTTATTGCAGGCTGTTTTGGCAAATGATACCCGCTCTGGTTTTGTCAGCCTGGAGGAGGATGAGCGGCTCAGAGCGTTGGAAGCGGCACTGTTTATGTTGGGGTACTGTCTGACGCCGTCGGAAGTTCAGGCTTCAGCGTAGTGAATGGCGCCCGCCAGCCACCGCTCAGTCAGGGGTTCAACAAGCGCTGGTGCTTCCTCGGCAATTCGGTTGGCGATTTTGGTGGCCGTAGGCAGCAGATATTGATCACGGCCGATATCGGCAATTTTGAAACGCAATGTTCCCGTTTGGCGTGTGCCCAGAATTTCACCGGGGCCGCGCAGTTTCAAGTCGGCCTCGGCGATCAAGAAGCCGTCTTGCGTCTCGCGCATGGTTTGTAATCGCTGTTTGGCATGCGGTGACAACGGCGGCTTATACATTAACACACAATAACTTTGGTGCTCACCGCGACCCACACGTCCGCGCAATTGATGCAACTGGGCAAGCCCGAGTCGTTCCGGGTTTTCGATAATCATCAGTGATGCGTTAGGCACATCGACGCCGACTTCAATCACCGTAGTTGCTACCAACAGATCAATGTCGCCTTGCTTGAATGCGGTCATGACGGCCTCTTTCTGTTCGTTTTTCATCCGGCCATGGACAAGACCAATGCGTACATCAGGCAGGCGCTCTAACAAGGCTTTGGCTGTACTTTCCGCTGCTTGCGCTTGCAGCGTTTCCGACTCGTCAATCAATGTGCAGACCCAGTAGGCTTGTCGGCCGTTTTGACACTGATTTCGGACTCGCTGAATGACTTCTTCACGTCGCGCTTCGCTGACTACCACGGTGGTGATGGGTTTCCTTCCGGGGGGTAATTCATCAATGATACTGACGTCCAAATCCGCATAAGCGGTCATGGCCAGTGTTCTCGGGATAGGAGTGGCGGTCATGATTAATTGATGTGGCATGCGTCCGCACGGCGTTTTGCCTTTATGTGTCAACGCAAGCCGCTGATGCACGCCAAAGCGGTGCTGTTCGTCGACGATAACCAGTGCCAAGTTGGCGAATTCGACATTTTCTTGAAACAGGGCGTGGGTGCCAATCACCATGAGGGGCTCAGGCGATTGAATGGCTTCCAATGTTTTTTTCTTTTCCGAACGTGTCTGGCTTCCGGCAAGCCACAACACTTTGACGTCGAAAGGACGCAACCACCGTGTGAAATTGGTCAGGTGCTGCTCGGCCAATATTTCTGTGGGCGCCATCAACGCCACTTGCCAACCCGCTTCGAGTATTGGCAGGGCAGCCATCGCTGCAACAAGGGTTTTGCCACTACCAACGTCACCTTGGACGAGTCGCATCATCGGTTTTCCCACGGCAAAATTTTCGTTGATTTCGCGAATGACCCGTTTTTGCGCATGGGTGAGGTTGAAGGGCAACTGTGACGCCAGTTGCCGCTGCCAGTTGCCACAACCTGTGACAAACGTGGGTTGCTGTCGAATTTGAGTACGGGCCAGTCGAAGTCCTACTTGATGGGCTATCAATTCTTCAAGAATGAGCCGCTGGCATGCTGGATGCGTCCCTTCGACCAGAGTGGTCACATCGGTCCCTACAGGGGGCTGATGTATCAGGCTCAAGGCCTCGGAGAGGGTTGGCATGGATGGATTTTGCCACCAAGTTTGCAGTACATCGTCTATGGGTGTTACGCGCAGTCGCGCCAGCACTTGTTCGATAAGACCACGGATGCGGTGTTGTGTGATGCCGCTTGTGACTGGATAGACCGGCGTCAGGTGTGAGGCCAGTGGTGGCGTGTTGGGTGGCTGGTAGACTTGGTATTCCGGGTGAACCATTGTAAGGCCAGACAAGCCAGTCCTGACTTCACCAAAGCAACGTAATCGCATTCCGATGCGTAGGCGTTGTGCTTGTGCCTGCTTGAAATGAAAAAAGCGGATGGTCAACCAGCCAGTGTTATCGGACAGTGTCACCGTAAGGGTGCGGCGTCGTCCATTTCGGACTTCGACATGCGTTATCTCACCATCGATCAAAGCGTTGCGATTAGGCAACAGTGATCGGATTGGCACAAGCCGAGTGCGGTCTTCGTAACGCATCGGCAAATGAAATAAAAGATCTCGGATGGCATGTATACCGATGCGTGCGAAGCGTTCGGCAACCTTTCCGCCAACCCCTGAGAGCGTGGTTAATGGTAAGTCGTACCAGGCACTCATGCTTGTGTGACCGCACTGGTTCCGGGAAGCCGAAGTTGACGTATGATTTGCGCCAGTTTTTCAGCGACGGCGTGTCGAGCGAACGAGTGACGATAGACCAGGCAGACACGGCGTCGAGGCACAGGGGCGGCAAATTGTTTAAAACATAGCAAGTCCCCTGAGTGCTCATGCTGATTTTGGGCCGTCGCCGGGAGCACGGTCACACCGATGCCTGAGGTGACCATATGAGTCAGGGTGGCCAGCGAGCTGCCTTGTATCACTTCGTCAAGCTCATCATCAACGGCGCTCTGGCACTGTGGGCAGAGGGCAAGAATTTGATCCCGAAAACAATGGCCGGGTCCAAGCAGCAGCAGCCGATGCTTAGCCATTTCGTCCAATGTAAGCTGTTCGACTTTGGCCAATGGATGCGCCTTGGGCACGACGGCGATGAAGTCTTCGTCATATAAATCAATGATGGTGCAATCAGGTTCTTCAAAAGGGCGAGCGACGATAATGACATCTAATTCGCCCCGACGCAGCTTACGCCGTAGGTTGGCAGTATAGTCTTCATCCAAGCGTAACGGGACGTCTGGTAGTGTTTGACGCAGCTTAGGAATGAGCGCGGGCAACAAGTAAGGGGTGACGGTAAAAATGCCGCCTAGTCGGAGCAAGCCAGATTGTGTTTGTGCTGTGTTGCGACTCCATGCTCTAAGGTTGTCCGCCATTTCCACTATCTGCTGGGCACGACGCACCACTTCTTCGCCTTCCGCCGTGAGCTGAACGCCGCTACGACTACGGTGAAAGATCGTGAGCCCGAGCCTGTCTTCAAGTTTTTGAATGCCCACGCTTAAGGTCGGTTGACTAACATGACAATACTGTGCAGCCCGACCAAAATGCTGAAAGCGCGCGACAGCAAGCACATAACGCAGTTCTGTTAAGGTCATACGCTGGACCGGTTGATGTTTTTATTTGAGGTTACGGCAAATTGGGAAAGACACCAAGCCCCATTTAATCATCTATGATAAGAGTGTGATTTTCGACTGCGCGCAGTGTGTTTGAAGCGCCGGAAGATATTGTTCGGCAATGGCGATAACCGCCCGCACCTGACTATCGTAGGTTATCTCTAGGATCTCAGCATGCCACTGTTTAAGCCAATGCTCCAATGACGACCACTGGCGGTAATCAGCAACAATGGTCCGTTTCTGTAGTTGTTGTACGCGTTCGGTTTCCAATTGCGCAAGCGCCAGTGTGACCGCATCGGCATAGGCGCGTGCCAAACCGCCAGTGCCGAGTTTGGTGCCACCAAAATAGCGTGTTACCACAGCGACTACTTCACCGACCGGCGCGTGTAGGAGCACGTTGAGCATCGGCCGTCCTGCGGTGCCATGTGGCTCCCCATCATCTGAGCAGCCGATGGCTCTCGTGTCACCCGGCGGGCCAGCTTGAAACGCCCAGCAGTGGTGGGTAGCGTCCGGGAATTCGGCGCGAATCCGTTCGACAAAGGCGCGCGCTTCCTCGGCCGTTGATGCGCGTGCAATATCCGCGATAAACCGAGAGCGCTTGACTTCCAGCTCGGCACGCGCAGGCCGAGCTGGGACAAGGTAATGATTATCGCCAGTCATTACGCCTGTTCGTCAAAGGCTTCGCGGGTTAAATTACGGTGACCGTTCTCGGTCACAACCACATCATCTTCAATACGGATGCCGCCATAGGGCATGTATTCATCCACTTTGGCCCAATTGACCATGTCACGGTGGTCACTGTTGCGCCACGGTTTTAGCAACGATGGGATGAAATAGACACCAGGCTCTACGGTCACCACATGCCCAGGTTGCAGCTCGTGCAACAAACGTAGATAGGGATGGTGCTCCGGTTGGGGCAATCGTTCGCCTTCGGCGTTGGCTTGCTTGCCGGCGACGTCGTGCACCTGTAAACCGATAAAATGCCCTAACCCATGCGGGAAGAATGCTCGACTAAGCCCACTTTCGACGATATGTTCAGGAGCGCCCTGCACAAATCCGAAGTCAATCAGCCAGGCAGAAATCAGTTGGTGCGCCTTGTGATGTAACTCAGGAAATGAAACACCGGGCTGCACTGCGTCGACAAGTGAACGCTGCAAAGCATCAAAGGCTTGGATGGCTTCCTGCCACTGTCCATCAGAGAAGGCATATGTCCTAGTGATGTCTGCGGCGTAACCAAACTGCTCAGCACCGGCATCAATGAGAAAGTTCAGCGGGTTGTCAGGAGGGGTCGTCACTTGTTGCTGATAGTGCAAAATGGCGGCATGCTCGTTGAGCGCCACGATATTGCCATAGGGTAATTCATGTTCGGCGTGGTGCGCAGCGGACAGATACGCCAAATGAATGTCGAGCTCGCTTTTTTTCTGCTGGAATGCCTCTTTGGCAGCCAAATGTCCACGGACAGCTTTTGTGTTCGCAGCTTTTATGGCCTCAATTTCGTACTCAGTTTTGAATTGTCGATAAAAATGCAAACGCGCAAGGAGCCGTTCTGGATTGATTTCCAACTGCCCTAGCCTGGGAGAGAGCTTTTGCTGCCATTCCCCGATAAAGGCAAAATCAGCACGGTCTTCGGGCAGATAAGCCCAGACTTCGTCTGCGCTTCGTGCGGTTTCGACGACAAAATGCGAGCGCCAAAAGTCGGGACCAAAGTCGGCCGGCGCATGCCAATAATCATCCGGTGAATAAAAAATCAGAACCGGTGGTTTGTTGACTTCTTTGACAATCCAGCTTCCAGCCGCCTGTGTCAACGGCACCCATGTTTTGAAATGTGGGTTGACCTTGAATGGATAATCCATGTCATCCAGAAATTGACGCTTCAGCTCACCGGCTGCAATGAGGACGCCAGATAAACCTTCGGCTATCAGAGCATCATTAAATCTTTTGTCGATAACCTTGATGTGTTCAGCAAAAAGTGTCTTCCAATCCATCCTATTTCCGTGCGCTTGTCTATACTTTGGCGACAGTATACTGCATGACGACACAAATCGTCGCACTGCCAACGCAAAAAATCTGGTATGACCAGTTTTGTTAGTAAACTCAACAAGTTACAAAAAATGCTTGTTTGATAATGACTTAGGTCAATGCTCATGACTTGCGGAGTCGATTGGCTCGGCGTAGACTGATGGCCCAACGGCAAGAATGCACCATTTGGTGCAGAGATAGCGTACCAACACGGAGACTTACCATGTTGTTTCAAGGTGATTCGTTGCGTTGTGACTGGATAGAGCCAGGCATTGCGGAACTTTGTTTTGATAGTTCAGGATCGGTGAACAAGTTTGATCGGTCGACGCTGAACGAATTTCGTCAGGCGGTGGACGCGCTGAAAGCAACCGATGATTTGCGCGGTGTTTTGGTCACTAGCCAGAAAGAACAATTTATCGTTGGCGCGGACATTACCGAGTTTCTCGGCTTGTTTGCGGCGCCGGAAGCACAATTGCGCCAATGGTTGAAGGATGCCAATGCCATTTTCAATGATTTTGAAGATTTGCCGGTGCCGAGTGTCGTGGCGATCAACGGCATTGCGTTTGGCGGCGGCATGGAAATGTGCTTGGCGTGCGATATTCGAGTGGCCGCTACGTCCGCACAGGTTGGTCTTCCGGAAACAAAGCTCGGTTTGATTCCGGGATTTGGAGGCACCACACGACTGCCGCGTCTGATTGGGGCGGACAATGCAATTGAATGGATTGCCGGAGGCGCCCCAGTCCGACCAGAAGACGCGTTGAAAGCGGGCGCAGTTGATGCCGTCGTGGCGCCTGAGGCACTTAAGGATGCCGCGTTGCGCATGTTGAAATCGGCCATTACGGGCGACATTGACTGGAAGGGGCGGCGTGAGCAGAAAAAAGGGCCGCTAAAGTTGCCTATGCTGGAAGCACAAATGAGCTTTGCAACGTCCCGGGCCTATGTGCTTTCGAAGGCAGGTAAGAACTATCCGGCACCATTGACAGCCATTGATGTCATCGAGAAGGCAGCAGGGATGGCGCGCGACGAGGCTTTGTCGGTCGAGGCTGATGGCTTTGTCAAAGTAGCGAAGACCGAAGTCGCGAGGAGTCTCATCACCATCTTCCTCAACGATCAGGTTCTTAAGAAACAAGCCAAAAGCGCGGCCAAGCAGGCCAAGCCGGTCCAGCGGATGGCCGTCTTGGGCGCAGGGATTATGGGTGGCGGTATCGCCTATCAGGCGGCTGTCAAAGGCATGCCTGTGGTCATGAAAGACATCCGTGAAGAAGCGCTTCAGCTTGGTTTGTCCGAAGCGGCGAAGCATTTACAAAAGCGCGTCGATAAAGGTCGTCTCACTGTAGAGAAGATGGCGGAGACGTTAAACCGCATTGTTCCGACTTTGAAATATGCGGAAGTGGCGGATGCGGATGTGGTGGTTGAAGCGGTGGTGGAAAATCCCAAGGTCAAGGATGCCGTGCTGGCTGAAACAGAGGCGCTGCTTAGGGAAGATGCCATTTTGGCCTCAAATACCTCGACCATCAGCATCACACGTTTGGCCAAGAACTTGAAGCGGCCAGACAAGTTCTGTGGCATGCACTTTTTTAACCCAGTTCATCGTATGCCATTGGTCGAAGTCATTCGCGGCGAACAAACATCCGATGAAACCATTGCGCAGGTGGTCGCCTTGGCCGCAGCGATGGGGAAATCGCCGATCGTGGTCAACGATTGCCCGGGGTTCTACGTCAACCGGGTGCTGTTCCCATATTTCAAGGCCTTCAATATGTTACTGCGGGATGGGGCTGATTTCCGGCAAATTGACAAGGTGATGGAAAAATGGGGTTGGCCGATGGGACCGGCGTATTTGCTGGATGTGGTCGGCATTGACACTGGTTACCACGCCACTGCGGTGATGGCCGAAGGCTTCCCTGACCGTATGGCAAGAGATTTTCGGAGCGCCTTGGATGTGCTCTACGAAAATGAACGATTTGGTCAGAAAAATGGACGAGGCTTCTATGCTTACGAGCCCGATAAAAAAGGCAAACCGAAAAAGCAATTGGATGAAACTGTGTTTGACTTGCTCAAACCCGTCTGCGGGTCGCCACGAGAATTCTCCGAGCAAGAAATCATTGAACGGATGATGTTGCCGATGTTGATTGAAGTCGTTCGGTGTGTTGAGGAGGGCATCGTGGCCACTGTGGCGGAAGCCGATCTTGGTTTGATTTATGGTCTGGGATTCCCACCGTTCAGGGGTGGTCCGCTTCGTTATATCGACAGTCTGGGTATCAAAACCATTGTCGATATGGCGGATAAATATGCCGAGTTAGGCGTGATGTATCAGCCGACGGAAGGCATGCGTCAGATGGCGGCGGAAGGCCGTGGCTTTTATCCTAAACACGCATGAGCGGGGGAAAACTGATGAAAAACGTAGTCATCGTGGATGCAGTTCGTACTGCCATGGGCCGCTCCAAGGGGGGCATGTTTCGGAACGTCCGGGCCGAGGAAATGTCAGCCCAGCTCATTCGGGCTTTACTGGCTCGCAATCCGAGCGTTGAGCCGGCCGAGATTGAGGATGTGATCTGGGGATGCGTACAACAAACGCTTGAGCAGGGCTTCAATATTGCCCGCAATGCTGCATTGCTGGCTGAGTTGCCGCATCATGTCGCTGCCCAAACCGTCAACCGGTTGTGTGGTTCCTCCATGCAGGCATTGCACAGCGCGGCACAGGCGATAATGACTGGTCATGGCGATGTGTTCATTGTGGGTGGTGTTGAGCATATGGGGCATGTGCCGATGAACCATGGGATTGATTTTGATCCCAAGTTGGCGCGTTATACGGCGCGTGCTTCAGGCATGATGGGACTGACGGCTGAAATGTTGGCTCGCATACACAACATTTCACGGCAAGCACAGGATGAGTTCGGCTATCGATCACACCAGCGTGCGCATCAGGCAACCGTTGAAGGGCGGTTTAAGGATGAAATTGTTCCCATTGAGGGACATGACCAGACAGGTGCGTTGGTGAAATGTGATCGTGATGAAGTGATCCGCCCAGATACTTCACTCGAAGATATGGCGAAGCTGAAGCCGGTATTCGACCCGGTGAATGGCACCGTGACTGCGGGCACCTCTTCTGCAATTTCGGATGGCGCTTCTGCACTACTTGTGATGTCGGAAGAAAAAGCAAAGGCGCTTGGTCTCGAGCCATTGGCCCGTATTCGCGCGATGGGTGTGGCCGGCATAGAGCCGGCGATCATGGGCTATGGGCCTGTTCCGGCTGTCAAAAAGACGCTCAAGCGTGCTGGCATGCAGTTGTCGGATATTGATCTGATTGAACTTAACGAGGCCTTTGCTGCACAGTCACTTGCAGTACTTAAAGGGTTAGACTTGCTGGATGTCATGGATGAGAAAGTTAATCTCAACGGTGGTGCGATTGCTTTAGGTCATCCGCTAGGCTGCTCGGGGGCCCGGATTATCACAACTTTGCTTTATCTGATGAAGTCTCAGAATAAGCAAACGGGACTGGCGACCATGTGTATTGGTCTGGGCCAGGGCATTGCCACAGTTCTGGAACGTGTTTAACTCGTAATGTTGTGATTGAAAATGGCCGCCACACCAGCCGTGGCGGCTTCTTTGTTTCTCCTCCGTGTCAACCACATCCACCGTTTCGTGGCCTGTCTTTCGATGTCACCTTCCTAAACTCGGCATTGACAACACCGTAATTGGCGACAATCCTTAAAGAGAGGGTTGTGAAAAAAGTGATGTGGGGTGTCGGTGTTATGTCGAGACGCAATCAGGTGTTCAAACAAGTGCTTTACAAGTTTTTTAGAGAACGACTGGAAACCTGTACGGCTGAGCACCAAGTATCGCCTCAATATGAAACCATTTGCTATTTAGGCGACACGCTGTCACGGATGGCTGTCACTGATGAACTTTTCGTCGTGGAAACAGAAGGTCGGGTCATTCGCCCCTTAGCGCTTTTGTATAAAGATGCCAGAGAGGCTGACAACGAGTGGGAGAAGAGGCTGCTTTTGCAGAAACTTGGAGAGCAAGCTCTGGTGACCGGAGCGCTCTTTCCTGAACGCTGGGCGCGCAAGGGATTGTATCAGGACTACTTTGTTGGGATGGGGAGCGCTGCATATGATTATCTGGCAGAACAGCCGGTACCAAAACAAAGCGTCTATCGGGAATTAGCTGAGCGGTTCGCGGCACTGATTGAGTTGGTGATGCGGGCCTGCTTTCGCTCGCCAGAAAAACTTGAGGCAATACTGTCAGAGTATCGAAAACGGACGAAAATTCTAGAAGCCAATAGCGCCAGTCCGCTGGGTATTGACAAGATATCGTGGAATCACGGCGATCTTCTGCATTGATAGCAGCATTAAGACACGGAAGATACCCACATAAAAACAGGGGCTTGCGCCCCTGTTTTTATGTGTACTGCGGTTACTGCTTGGTGACAGTCGCCGAAATGGCCGCTACGACACGACGGTTTTTCGCTCGACCCTCGGCGGTATTGTTGTCCGCAATTGGCCGCTCTTCACCGTAGCCAATGGCTGAAACCCGTTTGGCATCGATGCCAAACTTGTTGACGAGCCATTGTGCGACAGCATCCGCGCGGCGTTGAGACAACCACTTGTTATAGGAAGCAGAACCCGTTGAGTCCGTATGCCCTTCGATCACCACTTTGGTGTCTGGGAACCGCCGCATAAAGTCGGCAACCTTTTTAATCTGAATGGTGTACTTGGGATCAATCATGGAAGAGTTGCTCGGGAATTTAATGTCCAACGAAATTCTCACCGTTTCCTTCAGAAGTTTACGACAACCCTTGTCGTCCACCTCGGCACCAGCTGGTGTGGCAGGGCATTGATCCTTATAGTTGGGAACGCTGTCGCCGTCATCATCACGCGCGCAACCGCGTGCATCCACTGCGACACCCTTTGGTGTGCCTGGACACTGATCGACGTTATCTGATACCCCATCTTGATCAACATCAACCGGACACCC
>RFGJ01000022.1 GCA_003696665.1 Gammaproteobacteria bacterium
ATCGCACCCAGCGATGCCAATGTCATGGCATAGACAAATGCGCCATACTCGCCCGAACCCAGCACCCGGGCCATGGCAATCTGTAGCAGAAACCCCAGGCCAAGCCCGACAAGCCGAATAAAAACGCCGGCCAACGTGGAACCACGATGGCCGGCAGTAAAGGCAAAAATCTTATGCCTTAATGAAAGTAACCCTTCTTGATGCGCCATGGCAAACTGATCAAATCATCATTCATTGTTGAAAGAATGCATTCAACAAACTTCACTGGGAATGACAATAGGTCGCAAGTTTAGTAGTCGCTTGAAACATTACACCGCGATAATCAGGTTGGAAATAATACAAAACCGAATCTTCTGGAACAGAGTGCATGTATACGCGAACCATTTTCTTGCAAACTGTAGGACTATATTGGGCAAGTGGAGCCCATAAGAAGAGTGTTGGTCGAAATGCCAGCATTCCCTTACCGTCTATTTGCTGGTACGCCAACCAGCGCCGATCATCAATCAAATCATCGAATGTATTGAGCAACCTATTGATATCTTTATCATCAAAAACCCATGACCTCTCATGCATAAGAACTATGAACTCTGCTACTGAAGATCCATGCCCAATATCGTCATACCTACTTCGCTGACCACTCAGTCGTGTCCAATAAGGCCATAGAAGCCTGTTCTCTTTTACCTCCATATGTCTCTTGAGAGACATGGCTATTTTGATAGCCATCTTTTTGAATCTTGATTCCTTCGTTAGATCAAACAACAATATGCAAACTTGGCCCGCAGCCGCTTGCATATTCCACGGAAGAAACTCACCAGCAAGGTTAGAAGGAACGCTATTTTCTTCTACGAATCCTGACAATCCATGCAATGAATCGCGCCAGTCCTTCCCAAAATAAAGAAATGACTTCTGAGAAACTTCTACAAAAAACATTGCATCTTTTGTGTAAGAACTCAAACCGTTCTGCCTAACAATAAGAGCAAAGCGCAAAAACGGCTTGATAATCTTGGTAGCATGAACAAGAAATGCGTGTGGAATACCTGCCGTATAACTGGTTGTAACCCAAACCCTTGCAGTATCTCCCTTGCCATTCTCATGATAAGGCAAATTTTCGGCTTGCGATATGGCCAATCGCGCTTGCTGGATAAAAAGACGAAGCCATTTTTCATCCTTGGTAAGCAGATACAAGTCCAAATATCCATCAAGAAACCTGCTCTGAGCCCAGCAAAGTATGCACCCTGTATGAACTCCAGGCATAGCACCATATTCTGAATATGCGCGACCCTTATTGGTTTTTTTCACTATGTGCTCAGCAGATAAAATCATCCGTTCAATAAAAGAAATATCGTTCACATGAGCAGAAGAAGTTGATACAAAAAAGAAAACAAATAAAAACAAAATCAGACAACCTATCAAAGTCTTCCTCATAGAACTTTCCGCCTGAGCTGTTGCAATTGCCTGATCGGCATAGCAGGGAAAGCTGAGTAAACCTGGCCATCGGGGATATCCCGTACCACACATGCACCCATGCCGATAACGCACTCTTTTCCGATCCTTATCTTTTGCTTAATAGAGCAGTTCGTCCCTAGCCAACTTTTTTCGCCAATAATGACTCCGCCTGCGATACTGGCACAACCAGTGATAATGACATCCTTTTCAATGCAGCCGTTATGACCAACATTTACTTGGGGACCAATTTTCACATGATCGCCAATAATAGCCATGCCCAGAGTAGCTCTCCCTATGGTTGAATTTGGCCCTATCTCAACAGAATTACCGATATGAAGACCACCAATATGACGCATTGGAATTGGGACGCCATTCTGATCACGCACAATCGTAAGACCATCATTACCAATAATGGCACCATCAGAAATCACACAATTTTTTCCAATCGTAACACCACGTTTGATTACGACATTCGCACCAATATAAGTCCCATCTCCGATTTGCGCTCCTTCCTCTATAACTGATCCTGACCCCAATCGGACATTTTCTCCCAATTTCGCTTTCGAATGCACAATCGCTCTACCTGATGCCCCATCTTCTTCAACATCATTGTTGGTTAAGAAACCTTGTATAACTTTAGCAAAGTCAAGCTTAGGGGACTTTGACAAAATATAAGTAAATCCTGGAATAATCTGGTCCCTTGCTTCTACTGGAACAATACAAACAGCATCCTTAACCATTGACTCAGGGTCATAATTACTCATAAAAAACAAAGACCCTGGCGCAGCGTCATTCAAAGACGAAACCGACTGCAAATCAACACTCTTTCCGCAATGCTCACAACCAAGATACTTTGCAATCTGTGTTGAACAAACAGCCTCTCGAAAGCGCCTAAGATCAAGCATTCTCGCTTTTTGTTGCCCCCGATATCCTTTCATTAACATAGACCACAATATCATTGACTGTTCGCAGACCATCCAAGTCTTCGTCTGGAATCTCAAGGTCCGTGGCCTCTTGTACTGCCAAAATGATAGACATCATATCAAGACTATCCGCTCCAATATCTGTCAATACGGCAGAGGGATTCAGCTTGGACTCATCGACTCCCGTGCCGGCTTCCTTAATCAAATCAATTACCTTCTCAGCTGATATCATTAACGTTCCTCCTACACTTTATTCATTTCTCCATAGAATCATTGAAGCCACCGACAACCCAACGCCAAATCCGGAAAGCAGCAGAGTGCGACAATCTTCCCTATTTAAATATTTCTCCAATATAAGTGGGATTGATGATGATACCGTATTGCCAGTATTATTCAGCATAATAGGAACCTTCTCAGAAGGTAGCCGCATCTTCCTGGCCAATGTTTCGACAATGAATTTACTGCCTTGATGGAAGATAAACAAGTCAATCTCATCTTTAGAAAGGGAGGATGCTGACAACAATTGTGCGACCTGCCTAGGCACCTCTGTAGCTGCAAAATTAAACACTTGTCTACCGTTCATGTGAAGGCGCCCGTTTTTTTTGTGAAGGACATCCATTCTACCCCCATCGGTAGCAAATGTAGCAGCTCCCAAAGCAAAAATTCCATCTTTCTCGATCAGGGTTGCCGTCGCAGCATCGCCAAAAAGCAAGGCAGTATTAGCATCCTCCGGATCTACAATCCTGGAATAGGGGTCCGCGGTTATCAGAACACCTCGGTTCAAATCCGTTTTTTGCATAAAACCAGCAAGTATATTAAGTCCATAGACGTAACCGGAACAACCCAAGGACACATCAAAAGCCGCACATCGAGATGCACAAGCAAGCTTGGAGTGAACAATTGCGGATGTATGCGGCAGCCCTTCTAGATCCGGCGTCTGTGTGCAAAGACATAGACAATCCAGATCTTCGACTTCCAAACGGCACTTGCGCAACAGTCGCCGAACAGCAGCCACTGCCAGATCAGATGTCTGAAGCTCTTTGGCAAGAACCGGCAAAAATCGAGCTCCAATTTTTTCTTTAATAAAGGAAGCGTCTCTTCCCAATCCCTTAGCTTGTTCCAAATTATCCCGTTTTGTCTCAGGGACATAATGTGCTATTGCTTTAATACCTAGCATTTTAAGAAAGACTGAAACCTATCCAGCCGATCTCAACACCATCTTCTACAATGGAGGACCTTGTATATCTACCACCAAGATTTTGTTTCAATGCAATCGAATAGGAATCGGCTGTTTCTTTTAAGGGCCGCGTCAATGCAAGCTGAACAAAAACCCACTTCTTTACACTGGGCAATAGCTTATAATGCAAGGCTTTCGTTAACGCCACAATTTCTTCGATGCTGGAATACCCTCCTCGTTCTAGCTGCGATATAGATGCATCCCCCCAAACTGATCTAGAAATAATTTTTTCCTCATGATAGTCATATCGGCCACAAATATCCCGATCAGATTGTACCAAGATTCCACCAATCATTTGGCCGCTTTTGTTCATAGCCTTGAAACGCCCCATTTGGTCACCTGTCACTTCATGATCATCCGCCAGGATACACACATCGATCTGACGCCGGGCGAAGGAGCGATATTCAATGTGCGAAACAAAAAAGCTGTTCCCCATAACTTTTCTTATTGCCTGATTGACCGCATTGTATATATCAGGGCCTTGCAGATAATCGCGCCCCCCCTTGAACTTGAGGGTCAAAGGAATATTTACAGGCCCACCGTCTCTCATAGCATCCATCGAATCACCTCAAAAGCTTCCGCATATCCCCCCTCCAACTGACCGCCTCGCGTCACAGCCATGGAGCGAATCATGTCTCCCTGAAAATATGCACGGTGTTTCTGGGACTCGTAAGCATTAAGCGCATCCATCTTGGCGGCAACATGCCTTTCATCAAGACGCTCAAAAGAATTGGTCGCGAAATTGATATTATTCCAAGGCTCCTCATAGCAGAGAATGGATTGCTTCTTGAACGCTCTAAGAGCCTCGCGTGCCACGGTCTGATGATCCTGATGAATATCATTCAATGAGGGGCAGAAGACAACATTCGGCCGGAAATCCTCCCTAATTTTAAGCATGACCTCCAAGATATCCTGTCGGCGCTCTGGAAAGTGGCGAACCTCGAAATCAAACAGAAGCAGATCGCGATCCGCATCAAGCCCCAAACGTCGAACAGCTTCCCGCACTTCTCGCTTCAAAACATCCGGATCACGCCCGGGAACAGATTTCTGACACGAAGAAAAAACCACATAAAGAATCTCATGCCCAAGCTCGGCACGCTTGGCAATTGTTCCGCCACAACCTAATTCGCCATCATCAGTATGGGGGCCCAAAACCAGTATCCTATCTCTATCTTTCATATACCCACCCTAAGCATTTGCTGCCACTCTAGCAGCTTCCTTGTAGGCGGCAATTACATCAGATGCAGAGCCATCCATCATCAAACGCCCACCGTCCAACCACAAACATCGGTTACAATATCGTTCCAATGTGCCCAATTGATGCGTAGCCAGAACGAGCGCTCCATCATCTCGGATATGCTCAAACACATTCCCAGCCTTCACACGAAATCGCTCATCACCAACTCCAATCACTTCATCAAGAAGCAGTATATCTGGCTTAATATGAATGGAAACCGCAAATCCAAGTCGAGCCTTCATGCCAGAAGAATAAGTCCTGACTGGCGCATAGATAAACTCACCCAGCTCACAAAATGAAAGAATATCCTCCAATATCTCATCAACCTGCTCAGGAGACAACCCAAGAATTGCACCGCGAAGATAGATATTCTCCATACCGGAAAGATCCGGTTTAATCCCCGTAGTCAGATTTAGCAAAGCAGCCACACTCCCTCTTCTGACAATCTCTCCTTGATCAGGATGATCAATCCCGGCCAAATGACGCAGCAAGGTGCTTTTCCCCGCGCCATTCCTTCCCACCAAACCAATTCGGTCGCCAGCCCGAACATCAAAGGAAATTTGATTCAGTGCAGCATATCGCTTTGAGTAAACATTCTCCTTTCGCAACAGCCATGAGTAAAAACCATGCGCCGACCGTTTAAGCGCCCCTTTCATACCTCCTTCAAAAGAATACTGAATAGGGTAATAGCTGACGACATTTCTACATTCTATCAGCTTTTCAGAGCCCCTAGACATATTTACTCACCTGCCATTCATGTTTTGTGAAGAAGTAAAGACCAATTACAAATAGGGAAACACAAACCGTGCTATAATAAGCAGCCTGCCAAAAGGCAACGCCATCCTCACCTATAAGGCAGTATCTAGATATCTCAACTGATATGGATACCGGATTCATAAAGTAGACATCCCGAAATCGCTCCGGGATAAAACTTGCCGAATACATGACCGGGGAAAGATAGAATAACAGTCGATTCACGTGCTGGGTAATATTAGTCAGATCACGAACACGGGCACCGAGAACGGAAAGTAACATCACTACCCCAACAGAACCCAATATGGTTACCATCATAAAAAAAGGAAAATAAAATAAATGCTCATTCGGCCAAACTCCGAACAACCACATCAAGCCGATCAATAGCATCAACTGAATCCCCATTTCATACAACCCTCTGAACACAACCGGGCCGACCACAACAATTCTCGGAAATGCAGATGTCTTGATCATACCTGCATTGACAACAAACAGTGCTGGGCCAGCGCTGATGGCCTTGGTTATGAACTGATATACCATGAACCCACATAAAAAAAACAAAGGGAACCCTTCTATACTTCGGCGAAAAACGATTTCCACCATGAAATAGAAGATGCACATCTGAATAATAGGGTTTATGACATGCCATAATTCCCCAAGCATATTTGAACGCTTCTCACTGCGGATCGAATAGATAGTTAATGCCCAAGCGAGGTGCCGCCATGTCCAAAAATGTTTTATCTGTTTCAACATGCTGCCTCTCCGATCGGCTGATCAGTTTGAGTCAAAGGCTTACCAAAAAGCAATCGCTCATACATTCGCACATATACCCTTTCATATTTTTGAACTTCTTTCTGCCAGTTTATTTCGTTAGCGGCTGCTTCAAGACAGTTCTTGCTGAGCCTGTCGCGTTCCCACGGAGAACTAATCAAATAATTTACTGCATCAGCAATACATTCGGGCCTGTTATCTTGTATAAGAAGCCCCACATCAAAAGTTCGAATGAAACTTGCCTTTTCTGGATGATCAATAGAAATGATTGGAACGCCAGATTGGACATAGCTAAACATTTTGTTTGACAAGCCGTAATAATAAGAAAGGACAGATGTTGGCGTAGTAATCACACCAACGTAAGCATCTTGAAGAAGGCATGGAAGTTTATCGGGGGGGACGGGGTCCAAAATATAAACCTTCTTGTTTAACACCCCCATTTCTGAAGCTATGCGCTTGAGGTGTTCATCGTACCCTCGGCTTGGCCCCATTATTACAACCACGGCCGATTCATCCATTAGTGTTGCAGCCCTTAGCAACTCTTCAAGACCACGCCCATTTGTTATCAACCCTGCATAAACGACAATCCTCATCTCGTTCTCAACACCAATCAAATCATGAAAAGAATGGTCGTCATCAGATTTTTCAAATTTAACTAATGGCTGAATATTCCTGACGACAATGGGGGCATTCCGCAACCTATATCTTTGTTTTAAAACACGAGCAATCTCATTTGATACAGTTACAACCTCGGCCGCCCTTCTGGCATAGAATTGTTCTAGCGCCCTAATGTAAGCCCGCTGCAATAGACTTTTCCGATTCGGAAAACTCTCATCATAAAGCTCATGAGAATCATACACAAAGTTTGAGCCAACTATTTTTGACGAGAGATATGTTACGCCTAACGTATCCCAATCATTAGCTTGGTAAACGTCTGCTTGCAAATAAAGCGCCTTCTCTAGGTAGTTTAGGCGACGAACATATTGGGGAATCAAATTATTAAATTTTCTTCTTATCAATCGAGCTAGAGGCTTAAGTGATCTATTTAATTTGCCAAAAACAAAAAACAAGATCTTAGATGCCAAAAAACCAATAAACAAAAATGGGGCAAGAAAAACGCCGGCAGAAAGCAATACAACTACCTTTAACTTCTGTCCGGGAGTAAAGGCCACCTCCTCCCGCAAAGCTTCTTCGAGCTCGTCCTCGCTATGAGCTGATTTTCTTTGAATAAGGTTTTTAGGATAAACCAGGCGGATCATGCGCATTAGCTTTGAAACCTTTCCTCTAAAGCTTGATTCTTGGACAAAATTAACCCGCACGACTCGGATCACATTTCCGACACTGCGGCCGACCCAGTCCGAACGACCGCTAAGAGCCAGCGGAATCCGAACTAGCAGCCGACCCAATGTTGCCAATAGGGGGGATCGCCCGTCAGTACGATGCACCTTAACTCCATTGATTACTTCAAAAGCTTTATGAGTTGCATCGCTCTTCAATGCCACGACATGAACATCAAACCCCATCGACACCAAATGCTCGCACTCTTTACGAACACGATTATCATATGAATAAGGATTGGTTAGAATATGGCATACCCTCATAAGAAATCCTATTCACCCAAATTCAATGGAAGCCACATTTGGGGGCGTGGTCGGCACATGCGAAACGTCAATAAACTTTTGTGCCCATAGCTCAAATGCAAAAACATTCCACAGATTATTAGCAGCTCTCCATGACACTCGAGTATTGCAGTTGAAAACCTCATCCATCAACTGGGAAACCGATGACCACCTCATCAATCCGCGTCGTTCAATCACATTCTTACAGAGGACATCGCGAATAAATGCCTCAACCCGAAGCATCCATGCTTCTTTCGGCAAACTGAAGCCATGTTTCTTTCTCAGGAACACATGCTTGGGCAAGCGAGGATACATCACCTGCTTCATCAAGACTTTCTGTTCCCAATTCCTTATTTTTAAATGTTCTGGAACTGTCATGGCAAATTCTACAATCCGATAGTCCAAAAGTGGCACACGCACTTCAAGCGAATGGGCCATCGACATCTTATCCAAATTAAACAATAAGTCATTGAGCATATAGTGCCGAAGATCAAGACAACACAACTTGTTTAGCTCATTCACCCCATTCAAATAGGAATTTTGCCTTCGGATGAAATCAATCGAATCTTCCTCTTTTACTGACTCATATACATCATCAGTAAAGAGTGATTTTTTATCTTGAGGAGTAAAACTCACCAACGAACGCAGAAAAATATTTTCGCTATCCCCGCCGTAGGGAAAAATGAAAGGCTTGGTTGCCGCCAGAAAACGCCGGTACCCTGCAAAACATTCATCTGGTCCAATACCTGCCAAGGCAACCTTAACATGCTGGCGTGCCATAGCACTTACAAAATAGTTTGGGAGCCCTGTTCCATTAGGCTGACCGTAGTACCATGTCACCGCATCCAGTAAAGGCTCGATCTCATAAGCTTTTGCCATGTGCTCGAAATGTCGGGAACCTATATGCCGTGAAACATCTTTAGCCCACCTACGCTCATCGAAATCAGACTCAGCATCACCAAATCCAATCGTGAACGTATTCCCCTTCCCCTGCTGAGCGGACATCATGTAGTAGGCAACCGTTGATGAGTCTACCCCACCTGACAAGAAAGCCCCTACCGGCACGTCGGATCTCACCTGCAAACGCAAAGCATCTTGAATAAGCCCTTCAAGTTCCTCACGGTATTCTTGGTCTGTCTTAGTGCCAACCGGCGCGTCCAGTGGAATATCCCAATATCTCTCTTGAGTTACCCTGCCATCTCCATCAACCTCAATAAACCCACCAGGAGAAACTTGCCTTATCCCCTCATAAATAGAATACGGGTAAGGGACTACTCGCCATGTCATAAAATGGCTTAAAGCTTTCATATCCACCTTTCTTTCGAAAGCAGGATGGCAAACAATAGCCGTGAGATCACTGGCAAACAACAATCGATCAGGATCGACATGATAATAAAGGGGCTTGATACCCAAATGGTCTCTCGCCAAAAGCATGATATTTCGAGCACTATCCCAGAACGCAAACGCAAACATCCCATTCAGCTTCGGCAGGGCATTGCTTCCCCATTTTATCAATGCCTGCAGCAGAACTTCCGTGTCTGAATTTGTCCGGAATACAACTCCTGTTTTTTCGAGTTCCTCCCTTATTTCCAAATAATTATAAATCTCCCCATTGAAGGTCAAAGCATATGCACCACCCATTGCCAACATGGGCTGCTCTCCACCTTTGATATCAATAATACTCAAGCGCCTGTGCCCTAAAGCAACAGGACCTTTCACCCATACGCCTCTTCCGTCGGGCCCCCGATGAATCATTGCATCCGTCATTTCTTCTATAGTCTTTATAGAAGGACAACCACCTCGAAGCTCATATATCCCAGAAATTCCACACATTATATCACCAAAATATCTTTGACCTCATTTTCAACAAGAGTTGGAATGTCTCCATAAAAAACAATTTTTTCTCGCTGAAAAATAAAGTAAATCTTTTCTATACTCTCTCTGTCTAAATCCTTTCTCCACCTCCCTATAGATCTTGAATGGATCGGACCCTGAGCGTATCCAGACGTAGCATCGCGTTTATTTTTGTAGAACTCGAGCTGCCCCATCTCAAAATCTAGGCCTAAAAATTCCATAATTTTTCGAATAGTAATGTCAGGATGAATCACCATCTCTTCATACCAGACGCAAAGATAACGCTTATTCTGACAACATCGATTATGCTGTCGGATCGCTTCTATTACTCTTGCACATGCATCTTCAATAGAGAAAGGATGAAACGACCGATTAATCATTGAGGCCACTACATCTAAAGGATTTCTTACAACATGAATAAACTTAAACTCTTTAAACTTCTTCAAGAAACTATTCGCACAATATATGTTTTCAGGAGTTTTCTCAACCCAAGCAGATGATCCTTTACTTTCTGCATAGCACCCAAACAGTTCACAAAAGAAATCATTATATGATTCGCACTGCTTCGACAAAGATACAATGGCATTCCAATCGTCGACATAATACTTCATAAGGTTAGTAGGCCCGGGAGAAAAATTGGTTGCACTAGGGAATAAGGAACTTGCACTCAAGACTTCATGAATCAGATTTAGCTTCCTCTTACTATTACCTTTTACAAAAAACTTTTCTTTACTTAAGATGCCAGTAATCTGAATCAGAGACCTAAAGTGAGAAAAAGGCCTTCTATATATAAAGAATCTATCAAATATACCAACCTCCGGACCACAGGAAATAGTGGAATGCGAATCGAGAATTGCACGGAGTAATGTTGTTCCACTGCTCGGTGCGCCACCAAGCGCTATTCCTCTGCCAATCATTTACAAGTCCCCATCAGCACACTTATAATTTTATTAATAGCAGTTAGTCCTAAATACGGATGCATCGGCAAACTCATTACGCGCTTCGCCGCACGTTCCGCAGCAGGCATGCTCCCCTCTTTATATCCCATCCCGGAAAATGCCGGCTGC
>RFGJ01000023.1 GCA_003696665.1 Gammaproteobacteria bacterium
CGTCTCAAAATGCTTTCTTCCACAGGCGATCTTGGCTCCTTCCTTATGCCGCAGATCATTAGCATGAACGGATCCTTTGGTTTCTATGACAAAATACAGCCTCTCGCCTTCTTCTGTATCCACCAGAACAGCCCAATCTGGGTTGTAGCTGCCAAGGGGAGTAGGCACTTTGAACCAGCCAGGCAGTTTGGCGTAGAGCTTAACGGCACCAAACCGTTCCATCTCCTCGGCGAATTTCCGCTCGGTATCGGAGTCGTATACCACGTGCTCATAAACGGATTTACGGGCGTTCTTCAACATGTTCTTCAGGTACCCTGAAAGCTCCTCCTGTTCGAAAAGCTCCTGGGCATAGTATTCGCCCAAACGCTGGTACTTGATACCGTCGACTAACGCCAGTTGCTTAGCTTTGTTGATTGCGTCAGCTACTAGATCAATAAAGACTTGCGGGTTTCGCTTGAAATCTCCCAACCGGCCGCTTTCCTTGACAATTCTCAACAAAGTCCGTCGCGTAAGGTGGGTGCGATCCTGAAGCTCGGTAAGCAAGTCCGGCAGTTCGATATCCTGTTCATCCAAAGTGATGGTTGCCGCACCGTCTTTTTCTTCCGCTTCTACACCGGCCTTGCCAATGGCAATATCGGCCTTGCGCCATTGCAAGCGAGTCTTGCTGATTTGTGGCGCCTCCTGAATCGCCTTAACGCAATCTTTAATCAGTTTGTCATTGTCAAAGGCGACGCGATAGGTGGTTTTGTGCTTGATGCGATCCCAAAGCTTTTTGAATTCTTCGCTGAATTTTCCATCACAGTAGACCTCTTTGCGTAATTTAATAGTCCGACGCTCATTGGCATTTTTGACCTCAAGACGGCCAGCTGCCTTCTCCAGAATGGCGGTAATGGCCTCTCTCTGTGGTTCAAACTCCGGCGGCAGTTCCAGTGTGTTTTCCTTGATGGCGCTGCGGAGCGCATCTTGCACGCGCTCCTTGCCATCTAGGTAGCCCTTGTCCTTGAGGAACTGCCAAAGCGTTTCGGACTGTTCGGCACCCAGCGGTTGCTCGTTTCCCAGCTCGTCGGCCACCGGGATGGCTGCAAACTGGTGTTTTTCGATTACGCCAAAGCGAATGCCGGTATCCTCCTCGATCTCCTGCTGCAAATTTCGGGCAAAGTCCTCAAAGCTTTCGTTGGCGATGACCGTCAAGGTATTGATTTCAAATCCATGGACCCGATGCCCGGATTGATCCACACACAGGCGCAGACCACGGCCGATCGATTGGCGACGCTCTCGCTCGGTGCGGATATCACGCAGCGTACAAATCTGGAATACGTTGGGGTTGTCCCA
>RFGJ01000024.1 GCA_003696665.1 Gammaproteobacteria bacterium
CTCACCAGGAATGCGAAGCCCAGGCGGGATAAACACGACCGGAGACTCTTCTTTTAGCTCTCCAAGCGGAATACCCTCGGCTGTTGGCAAAATCCACGGAGTACAACTTAAGCCCTCAAACGGGATAGTCGCACAGTAAGGGAAGCTAATTGCAATTTTGGCGCGTCCCTGCGTTTGCTCAACTTCCGTAATCAACACCCGCACATTGGGGCCAAAGGGGTGATTTCCTGGCGGCCCTTTGCAATCCCAAGGACGACAAAGTGAGCCAAAACCATCCTTGACTTCTTGACCTTTCGGATCGAGCCATGCAGCCCCATGATTTTGGCTGGTGGGAGCCGCGATCTCAAAATGCGGACAAGAATTCCCCCTGCACTCCCCACCGACTAGAACCATGCTGCGATCTGGAATGCCGCCACTAACAATACGAATACGCATCTGTTCCCGATCGCCATCACGAGGAGTTCCCAAGGCCACATCGGCCACTCCAAAAACCACGCCCTCAACCAACGACAATGCTTCGGGCAGTTGAGAAAGAGAGAGGTTTTCAAAGCCAACCCCAGACAGCGACTTGATTGGTTGATTGGTAGAGCCTTTAAACTGCTTCAGGGGCACGTCGCTAATACCAGGAATTGCTTTGTTCAGAGAACCCACTTCATTAAGATCCTTTTCCCCCGCTGCGCCCAGGCGCAAATTCTTAAACTCAGGAACAAGCTCGGAATATTGTTTCACGGTCAAAGTTTGAGCGCGTTCAAACAATTCATCTTTGCTCAAGGGCACGGCGACGTTTTCGCTTGTTCCTGGATTTAGAAAACTGTTTAGCGCAGATAAATCAGGCACTTCAGCCGGAGATTCCGTCAGCCCTAGCTGAAACTTTACAAGAGCGTTTAATGCAGGAACCGAACGCAATTCAGAAGACGAAATATCAGGACGCAGGCTCGACATCTGCATGAAATCGCTAGGGGTTTGACTGGAAATTAGCCCCCCCATGTCACCGATACGAACCTCAGAAAGATTTGTGCCCGTCGCGGCTGCAATTTGCCCTATGGAGACTTCAGATATTCCAAAAAGCGTAAAACTGCCTATTTGAAGGACTTCGGTTACGGGCACTCTTTCTCCTACGCTCCAACCAAAATCAACCTCTTCAGGCATCAAAGGCTGAAGGTTAGAAATTAATTCTTCCGTAACTTCGATTGGTGGATAGTCCCGCAACCGCAAGTTAGGAATATCGGTCATGGACAGCGATCGGGGTGCATTTGCTGATCGGGGTGCATTTGCTGGTGCATTTGCCACAGATGCAGACCCTGTGTTCGGATTCGCATCTGCGACACCCCCAAACGACATCCAGAGAGATACCACGAGCATCAGTAAAGCGACGATCCGCCTAATTCGGTGAAACATAGAAACATACTGGTTTCTTGAATAAACCGGGCTAACCACTGGAAATAGTTCGAGTGATTAGCCCGAAGTTTACGAGTTGATTGCTGATAGATCAGAACTGAAAACTAGTGAGAAGTCTGGATATCGGCCATCTCACTCCGCCAAACCGCGACCATCAGCGTCCGCTGATATGATGGCACCACTACGGCGATCGCTAGACATATCAGATATCTCAGCGATGGCGCGACTACGGCGGTCGCCATTAACATTGCCGCCATCGGCCAAGCAAGAGAACAACTCACTCAGGGGCATATCTGCCAACCCAGGAATCTGGTCAATCGCCAAGTCTTGAGGCAAGCTACCCAGGGTTATGTCCTCAAATCCAGGCAATTCATTTACTGGCATGTCGCCAAGATCCAGACGAGCAAGCTGGCGATCGCCCGCCATGTCATCCAGGCTCATTCCCTTCAGGTCACTCACCGGAAGACCAGTTTGTTCGCTAATCCACTCCGCCAGCCCCTTCACGTCGCCAATCTTTTCAGCATCGGCGTAGAGGGTATTGGAAAGCCCTGCAAGCGTGGTGTTTCGCACACCCCAATCAGAGAGAGTGATAGCCCCGGCTACCAAGTCAGCCTCGGCATTCCTGCGGGACATGCGCTGAATCCGCCCGAACGAAACATCATCAAGCTGCCCCTCAAAATCACTCAAGCTGTAGAGGCTGCTGGCTGGACGACCTTGGACACGGGCACTAGCGAAGGTGATTCGTCCCCAGTCGGGTTCACCCCGCTGTCCAAGCGCGATCGCCTGCAAGGCCGGAGGCATATCAGCAGAGCAAGCAGCCGCTCCACCGTCGCCACCCAGCAGTAGAGCCGAACCCACAGCGCCAGCCGTGCCCAAGAAGGGCAGAACATCGCTACCACCGCTGCCACTGTTGCCGTCGCCGTCGTCACCGCTGGCGCTGGCGGACAACGGCTGTAGTGCAAGCGTCGAAGACGATGTGCCCCGGATGCCGTAAGAAGGACTGGGATCTAGCTCAAGTTCAACCGTCCGACCGGGCCGCGCACCGGGGAGGGACTGCACCGGAATCGTGACCGACGACCGCCCAGCAGGAATCGTCACGCGCCCCGGCAGCGCC
>RFGJ01000025.1 GCA_003696665.1 Gammaproteobacteria bacterium
CATGATTACCCCATGCCGCACGCAGTTTGCCCTGAAGAAATCGCCGATCTTCGCCAATGGTGGCACCAACAACTTGATGTGTTGACTGATTAGGCAAAGAGTCCGGCGTTCAAGCGTTGCTCAAGTTGATGTTTCAATTGAAGCAGCGCCGCACTGTTGATCGAGCGATCGCCGACGAGGCGGCAGTAACGAACCAGCGGCGGTGCGCGATGATCTGGTGCGGAATCAAGCTCGTGAAGGGCTGACCATTTGAAAGGACGGCTATCGGTGAAGTTGAATTGCTGTTCACCACACTGGAGGGTCGAGAGCTTTGCCGCGCCATTGTCGACGTGCAGCATCACATCGATGGGTGTATAGGAGGCTCTTTGATGGGCGGGTGAGATTTCTTGTCGACGCCAGCCGGAATCATCATATTCAACTTTGAACCAGCGAATGGTGGGGGTCGGTGTTGTCTGCTGCGCGAGATACGTCAGCCAAGCCTGCAAGGCGGCGAGGTGTGCCACATAGGTGTGGTTGGCACACGGGTAGCGGGCGATGCCTCCTAATTCGTCGACAAACCAGATGACTGTGTGGCTTTTGGTATGTTGGATATGACATTCCCATGTGGCTCGTGCCCCTGCCGTGCAAAGTACCGCAAGCGGCTCGTTTTGCAGGGTGTGCGGCGCGACAATCAACGGCTGGAAGATGGCGGGTGTGTGACGCTCGGCGAGGTTTGCCAACAAACCATCGACATCGTCGGCAGCCGAGATTTCGCCGGTCTGGCCATCCAGTAGCAGAAACTGAGTACCTAACTTGACCAGAAGGCGTCCGTTTTCAGAGAGACATTGCTTCCAGAGGTGGTTGATTTGTTTGAGATAGGTTTTAAGCATTTCGCTATATGGGCCGGGGCTAGACAGCCAAATTTGTTCGGGTTCGATGTCTTTTTGGTGCCAATCCTTGACCGTCATGAAATGGCCAGTCAAGGCAGCGGTGCCGGAAAAACGGCGATGATGAATTTGTCCCCAGCTGTCGCCTGTAATCAAGTCCAGGCTGCATAGAAAATTTTCTTGTGACTTGCCAAAGGACAGGGGATTCATGTTGGCGACTATCCAGAGCTGCCTTTTTCTGTTTTCAGGTGCTAGCGGCGGTGCATTGACAATCCATACGGCCTTTTGTACGCGGGACGGTTTTTTAAATTGCGCCAGTGGTGGGGGTGTTTGCTCGAACGGCCAGCGTTGCGTCATACGTCGGACAAGCGCCCGCGCACGAGCCACCAGCACATTGTCGGGTTGATTTAGCCAGCGCCAATTGGTTTCTCGTTGCACGACTTGATTGGCGATGCCCCACGCCATCAGCCGGCAAAAGCTTGGTTGGCGTGACAATGGTTTGGCACCTGTCGGTATTTGATCCAGAAGACCAGAATACAAATGCCAATGGTCATTTCCTTGAACGACAGTCACTTCTGTCTCGGCATAATGGCGAAGAAAGCCCAAGTGTAATTGTTCGATTTTGTCGGGCGCGTGCTCGAACAGGGCGGTAAGGCGCCGTCCGATGGCGTTAAGATCTGCTTCACTGATCGCCGGTCGAATGCGACTGGCGCGGTAGTATTGTTTCAATCGGTGGTAACACTCGAATAGATGGCGCATTAATTGCGACCGCTCGTTGCGGAGGGCATAAAAGTCTGGTCGTGTCATGAGCCGATCATGCTGGCGGATACGATATTCATCCCATCCCCACTGACGGCATAAATCAGCGAGCAAATGTGCGCGCCAAAGTTTTGAGCGGCCTTGCCGTGTCGCCAAGCGAGTGTTGGTTTTCATATAAAGACAATGTCTGACCCACTCCAACGCTTCGGGCCTATTCTCAGCAAGTAGCGTGCGCTCGACATGGCGATACATGGCTGCATAAGGATCGAGAAGCCTGGGATCGAGGTGATTCAGATAAATTTCGCGCTTAAGCTCAGTAGCGACAGGCATAAAGCTCGGTGCCTGAGCAAAATAGGCTTCCATGAGCATCATCTTTAAATTTGACTTGTAAGGCGACTCAACGGATTTGTGTAAGTGCCATAGCGCAGCCCCAAGAAATTCCTCTTTGGGTAATAGGCTAATGTCGCCGATATCCAACCACGTTCGAGTGTCCAGAAACCTTTGTTGTATCAGCCGGTTGACGTAAGGTTGGTAGTTGTGTTCTTCATTCGGGGGAACGAGCCACCAGATTGGGTAGGCGCCAGCGATCCAAGCGTGGGTCCGATAGAATTCCTCAAGTAGTAACCGTCGTTGACTGGTGCCGCAGTGTTCCTGATCGATAGGCGCGGTGTCTGTTTGCTGAAAATAGTCGGGGGGCATGATATACAGATGCAAATCAACACCCAGCGATTCCGCCCAAAGTTCTATGGCGGCCGCTTTTTGTTGTAATGCGTTCACCGCCTCCGTAGACAAATCAGGGCGATGAAATACCCAAATATCCAGATCACTATTCGGTTCTTCGCCGAGCGTGCCCGCCGACCCCATCAGGTAGAGTGCGAGAATGTCACTTTGGTGGCTGGCACGTCGCTGATATTGATAACTGCGACTCAGACGTTTGGCCGCGGCGATCTGGAATTTATTCGGGTTGAAATCGATGATGCCAGAAGGCGCATGTTTGCCGATGTAGCCAGGGAGCCGAGGATGATTCTCGTGCAATAATATCGCGAGCGCATCAAGGAGAAGCCTACGTCCAGAGGTGCTTTCATCTCTTAAGCGTTGCCAGCGATACTGGCTGAGCAAGACAAAACGACGACGCACCTCATCCAGCACCTTTTTATCGATTTGGTTGGGCGGATGCTGGATAAGACGCGTGCTAGACTTGTTCATAACGTTAGGGGTGCGCGACATTGATACAAGTGTAGTCAAAAGTTGCGCGCCTTGTGCCAACTCGGGACACAGAATGTTCCTAAAAATTAGAAGGTGAGACAGTGTGGAATTGAATCACAGGGAAAGCGGCATTTTGCCTGACCTTTGTACGCCAAGAAGCCTACTCTTGGTGGTGGTAACAGCACAGTTGCTCGCGATTGTGCTGACATTGGCAGCTTACCCCCTCCCCACTTGGTCTGACTTAGGACTTGTTTCCCTCTATGTGTTATGGACAGCATTGCTGAGCACGGGAGCGCTGTGCGTCCTGCGTCGACAGTCTGCCAACTGGCCTGTTTGGGGGGTGGCCCTGGTGGCATGGTTATCGATTGTCGTGGCGACACTGCTGGTTTCACTCGCTGGCTATTGGTTGATAGAACTAGGGCGACATGGGGATTGGCCTAGATGGCCACGATTGGAACAGTGGCAACAATTAGGTCGTCACCTTGTGATTTCTGCGATTATTGGCGCTGTTTTTTTGCGTTATTTCTATCTGCAGTACAGCTACCGTGAACGACTGGCAGCGGAGGCAAAAGCCCGCATTGAGGCTTTGCATGCACGGATTCGTCCGCATTTTCTGTTTAATACGCTCAACACGATTGCCGAGCTGCTGTATCAGGATACGGTATTGGCGGAAAAGGCCTTACATGCCTTAGCCAGAATGTTCCGGGCATCCCTGACCAATCCCGACGCCCTGGTTCCGTGGACACAGGAATTAGAGCTGAGCGAGCATTACTTGATGTTAGAAAAGTGGCGTCTGGGTGACCGGCTTGAAGTAGATTGGCGGCTTAAACAACCTAAAAAACTGAGTCAAGTGATGGTGCCTGCGTTGGTTTTGCAGCCATTATTAGAAAATGCGATTGTGCACGGCATTGCCTGTCGTGCACAAGGCGGGTCAATTGTTGTTGACGTGGAAATCAAGCGCGACAAACTCATCATACAAGTTTGCAATCCGATGCCGACGTCTGCGGGGGAAAGCTCGGGGCACGGTATGGCCCTGGCGAATATTCGCGAGCGCTTACGTTGGCTGTATGGACTGGAAGCTGGTGTTGCCGTTGGGCAAGAGGACGATAGGTTTTGTGTTCGCGTGACATTACCTGCTGTTCGCGTCACTGCGGAGGCGAAGGCATGAGACTTAAACTGGATGTTGTGATTGTTGATGATGAGCCGTTAGCACGCCAGCGGCTTGAACGGCTCCTCGCTGATGAAGCGGCATATCAGGTTGTGGGGAGCGCAGCGAATGCGAGCGATGCCATCGCGCTTTGTACGCAGCGGCAACCTGACATCGTGTTACTGGATGTGCAGATGCCGGATGGCAGTGGTGTCGATGTTGCGCGTCGTCTGGCAGCACTTGACCCCCAGCCAGCGATTGTCTTTGTCACCGCCTTTGATGAACATGCCTTGTCGGCATTTGATGCGGGTGGACAGGCCTATTTGTTAAAGCCCGTCGAGAAGGAAAAGCTGCTAGAGACCCTTGAGCGCGTCTGCCGCCCGACGCGCGCCCAGCTGCCCAAGGCACCTGCGGTACGAACGCATATTTCGGTCACATGGCGTGGTGAGCTTCACTGCATTCCGGTTGAGGACATTTACTATTTTCGCGCTGAACAGAAATATGTCCTTATCCGGCATTCCCAAGGAGAGATTCTGACCGAAGAACCACTCAAATCTTTGGAAGAGGAATTTGCCGAGCGCTTTGTGCGGATTCATCGAAATGCGTTGGTGGCTGTTCGTGAAATCGGGGCACTGAGAAAGAACGACGTTGGGGCTTCAGAAGTGTATCTGCCGGCCATTGACGAATCTCTCACAGTGAGTCGTCGGCATTTGCCGGAAGTGAGAAAGCGTTTACGTGCCGGAAAATTTTAGCCTGCAACGAGCCCAATCATTTCTTGCAGGCGCGTTTGCAGCCTGTCAAATTGTCGATATTGCAGGGCTTCAGAGAGGTGCTCTGTGGTGATGTGGGGTTTGTCTTCTAAATCGGCAATCGTTCTGGCCACGCGCACAATCCGATAAAAGGCGCGTGTCGAAAGTTTAAGTTTTGTCATCGCATTTTCAAGGAACAAACCGCATGTTTCCGAGAGCTGGACGTGCCGTTTGAATTCGTTGCCAGCTAGCGCAGCATTTAGGCAGCCTTGCCGGGCGAATTGGCGGTTCCGGGCTTGAATCACCTGTTCACGGACTTCACTTGAAGATGGGCCACTGGCGTTTTGAGCGCGTGTGAGTGTGCCGCGCGGCAGTGGCGGAATTTCAACGTGCAGATCGATACGATCAAGCAAAGGCCCTGACAATTTGCCAAGATAGCGTCGCACTTGTCCTGGCTGGCAGCGGCATGGCTTGACCTGTGTGCCAAAGTAGCCACATGGGCAGGGGTTCATCGCCGCGACCAGCTGGAAGTTGGCTGGAAACGTTTCTTGTTGAGCGGCGCGTGAAATCACAACGTGTCCGGATTCGAGCGGCTCACGCAATACCTCAAGGACGCGGCGGTCAAATTCTGGAAGCTCGTCCAGAAACAAAATACCGCGGTGTGCCAAGGAAATTTCCCCGGGGCGAGGTCGTGAGCCACCGCCGACCAGCGCGACCGCTGATGCTGTGTGATGGGGCGCGCGAAAAGGGCGCTCGCCGAAACGATACCCTGATGAGAGACCAGCGATGGATGCGACCGTTGCTGCTTCCAGAGCCTCGTCCATGTTCATGGGTGGCAAAATTGAGGGTAGACGGGCGGCAAGCATGGTTTTTCCGGTGCCGGGAGGCCCCACGAACAGCAGGTGATGACCGCCTGCGGCAGCGATGGTCAGTGCACGCTTGCCAAGCCCTTGCCCTATCACCTCTTTGAGGTCAAGCGTCGAGGTGGTTGTGGACAGTAACGTCGTTTGTGTTGAGTTGGTCTGGAAACTGTGAGGGTGTGATTTTAGATGCGCCGTGATGGCCAGAAGATGATCGCTTGCGATATATTTGAGATTGGGCACATACGAAACTTCGTCTTCGTTGTCTTTGGGCAGCACCAAAACTTTACCGGCATGGGCAGCCGCAATGGCATGCGGCAGGATGCCTGCAACGCCACGAATCTCGCCACTCAGCGCCAGTTCACCGACAAATTCAAAGTCGTCAAGTGCAAGTTGACCGAGCTGGCCGGAGGCATGCAACAAGCCTACGGCAATCGGCAAATCGAATCGCCCCCCTTCTTTGGGCAGATCGGCAGGTGCAAGATTGACAGTGATCCGACGCTGGGGAAAATCGAATCGGCAGTTTTGTAGCGCCGAACGGACTCTGTCTTTGGCCTCTTTGACGGTGGTTTCTGGCAAACCGACCATATTGAAACTTGGCAGTCCGCCAGCTAAGTGGGTTTCAACATGAACTTGGGGCGCTCGAATACCACAAACGGCCCGACTGAGTATCACAGACAATGTCATATGCGCCTCCTTGCGTCGTCTGAGCGGATTGAATGGCGTTATGGCTATTCTGAGTTTAACTGTGCTTCCAAGTCTTTCAAACGTTGCTCCAGCGCCATCACTCTTTCCCGTGTTTTTTGTAGCACTCGAACCTGGGCCTCAAATTCTTCCCGGGGCACCCAATCAAAGTCAGACAGTATCGAAACTATAAGTGTGCGCAGATGTTGGCGTCCTTGCTCGTGCATCGCTCGAACTGAAGGAGGCAAGGCCGCTTCAATCCGCTTGGCAAGTGTTTCGAGTGTCTCCGCATCTATCATGGCGTGGGGGCTCTGCATTGGTCAATGTGTCTTTATTTTATCGGCTGTGTGCTGTAAAACCTAGCGACAATTTCTGAGTGCATGTGCGGATATTTCGTACAGACGCGGTTACCACTGGCGTCTCGATGAGCGGATAATTAAAATGCGTGCATCGATGGACAATGATTTCGGGGCATGATGCAAACTCATGGGCGCGCCGCGGTGGCTTTGATGATGATGACCATCAACACCTTGGTGATGGCATTGCCGATACTCTTGTTAGGGCTGGTCAAGGCGATCTTGCCGGAAAAGTGGCGCAAATATTTGCGCCCGATTTTAATGCAGACGGCGCAAGGGTGGGTGGCGACAAACAACCTGATTTTGACCACGATCAGTCGACCACAGTTGTGCATCGAAGGGGAGCTACCGGATGCGCCACGACGGTCCTGTCTGGTCGTAGCGAACCATCAAAGTTGGGCCGATATTTTGTTGTTGCAATATTTACTGCATCGGCGCACGCCCTTTCTGACTTTTTTCTTGAAGCGCCAATTGATTTGGGTGCCAGTGCTCGGTTTGGCATGGTGGGCGTTGGACTTTCCGTTTATGCGGCGCTACAGCCGAGCCTATCTCAAAAAATATCCGCATAAGGCAGGTAAAGATCTGGCGTTGACGAGGCGGGCATGTGAAAAATTCCGAAACATTCCTGTCGCCATCATGGTTTTTCCGGAAGGCACTCGATTTTCGAAAGAAAAGCACCAAAATACCCAGTCACCCTACAAGCATTTACTGCGCCCGAAAGCGGGTGGTGTCGGTTATGTGCTTACATTGCTAGGTCAACAAATTCAGCATGTTGTAGATATCAGTTTTGCCTATCCGTCTCGGCAGACGATCAGCTTTTGGAATTTCTTGGGGGGTGGCTTATCACCTGTCAAAATCCGCAGCAAAGTGCATCGTATTGAACCGGATATCCGCTGCAATTATGTGGAGGATCCAGTCTGCCGAAGCCGCGTACAAACATGGATCAATGGCATTTGGCACGAAAAAGATGAATGGCTTGATGTCACTTTTGGCACAAGTGTTTCCAATACTCATAAGCCTTGAGAATTTCGTGTTCTGTAGAAACCTGGATGCCTGCGCTGAGCAGGGCCTCGGTGGTGACGGCGTGGCTTGAGGCAAAAACTCCGCTGTAAACAACATCAAACCCACGTGAAGGGCTCTTGGCTTTTACGATGGTCACATGGCATCCATGTTTTTGGGAAATGATCCAAGCTGGCGTGGCGCCCGCCAGAAAAACGTGCCAGACATCCTGGCCCGTTTCGGTCAGTACGCGGTAGCCTCTCGGTTCGGCCCGCGGAAGTAGAATGTCTGGTCCGTTTAACACGTCCTGGCAGACTGGCAGCAGGTCATTGAATTTTTGCCATGACGTCAGGACGTTATGCTCGATGTGAGGAGGGGCCGTCAAATCAGACTGGTGTTCCCGTCAGGCAAGCGTTGATAAGAAAAGCGGTAACATTATCGGACAGGCGATCAATTGAGTTCGAGTCATCATCAATCGCCTATACTGTATTGTATCCTTAGAGG
>RFGJ01000026.1 GCA_003696665.1 Gammaproteobacteria bacterium
CCATTATGCGGCTATTTTTTCCGGCGATATTCCCCCCGATTTTCCACCTTATGCGACCATATCCCCCCTGATGTGGTCGCATAATACCAGTTATGCGGCAGTCTATGAGGGAAAATGCAGCCATGCCCATGATAAGTGTAAACGCCATCAGATATGGAGCACATCGCTGTAACGTCGCATAATGTTTGACATCTGCTACATTTTTTCTATAATGAAAACATCTGGGGTACCTTAAACGCTCTAGGTCAGACGTCTCTTGCGCCTTGCGGGGATATATTGTAATAGTTCGCACCTTGTTTTCATTACAATACACCGCCTGATATTTTGGCAAGAGTATCAACCAAAGCGACGCTGTCAAGTCCAAAAGTCTCAATAGAGTAATATCTGGGCTTCCAGCAAAGGGGGTACCTGAATACGCTACACCTAAAAATGGGAGGTGCTATGACAAACCTGTTTTTGTGTTCCATTGGCCCGGTGCAGGAATTCATTGCTACTGCTCGGCGCAGTCGTGATTTGCAATACGGCTCCTGGATGTTAAGCGAACTTTCCAAAGCAGGTGCAAAGGCGCTCGCCGACAAGTATGGAATAGGGAGCCTGGTTTTCCCCGCCCCCAAAACGCCGACCGACCTGGACCCAAAGTCAAATCTCAACGTCGCAAACAAGATTCTGGCTATCATCGAAGGCGACCCAGCCGACGCGGGAGAAATCGTGCTGCAGGGAGTGCGCCGCCGTCTGGATGCGCTGCAAAAAGAAGCCTTCCAACACGTACAAAACGCGCCTTTCGATGGAGAACTGGCCGAAAAGCAGGTAAGCGATTTGCCGGAATTCTATTGGGTGAGCGTCCCATACGAAGACGAGAAGCAATACGTTCAGTCTCGCCACACTGCGGAAAGTCTTTTGGCAGCCCGCAAAAACACCAGAAATTTTCGCCAATTTCAGGGCAAAATGAGACCTAAGTCATCTCTGGACGCGTCCCGCGAGGCAGTTATCCCAGAAGAGGCTTACCCAAATTGGCGGCATGATTCCGAAGCAACCATCCAACGCAAAATCCGGAATCTCTACAATCGCTATGGCGCCCGGCGTGGCGAACGTCTCTCCGGTGTAGATTTGCTCAAGCGGCTGGGAAGCAAAGGACAGTCTTTTCCCAGCACATCAGAACTCGCTGCTCAACCTTTCCTACAAGGATTGGATAACGAGGCAGCAGAAAATTTACTCAAATCGTTGGAGATGTGGTTCACCGACTGCGAAATACAAATCGACGAAAAAAACAGCGTGCTGCTCTACCCAGGACGGGCCGCAGAGTACTTGAACAAGCCTGAATTGCAAGAAGAATATGAACAAGCCCTGGAACGGGCTCTCTCGCTATACGCCAAAGACAGGCATCCTGGGGCATACTATGCCCTGTTAATAGCCGACGGCGACGGGATGGGGGCAAGGTTAAATCAGATGCAAAATCCAGAAATGCACCGCCGGTTCTCACAATCTCTGAGCGCTTTCGCAGAACAGGCAAAGGCAATTATCAAGAAGCACCAGGGCACGCCCATTTACGTCGGGGGAGACGATATTATGGCCTATTTCCCCCTGCACACTGCCTTGGCCTGCTTGCAAGAACTGGAAACCGTATTTCGGAGCATTGCAGATGTGCAGTCCACACTCTCTGGTGGATTGGTAATTGCCCATCACTTGACCCCGCTCTCCGAGGTGCTCAAACTGGCCCGCGCCGCCGAAAAGGAAGCCAAAGGCGTACCAGGGAAAAATGGTCTGTGTATTGTGCTGAATAAACGCAGCGGTGTCGCACGGCAAATCGTAGACCACTGGCCTGATTTAAATGCCCGCTTGAACGTGCTAACCGGCTATTGTCGCGCCAAAATCATCAGCAACGGTACGGCCTATGAGTTACAGCGCATGTACCACACCCTGGATAAAGCCGACTTACCACCGGATGCTTTGTCCCAGGAGTCTCTCCGCATCATCCAGCGCAAGAGAGAATCCGGGGGAGAACGCGACTTGCCGCCAGATGTACGCCAAAAACTACATAAGTGGCTAAAGGATGATGGCTTGAGAGTGGACGAACTGGCTATGGAAATGGTTGTTGCCGTCGAATTTGCTGCTGCACAGGACATGGCAAAACTGCCCCTGAACCCCGTACAAGGCAAGGAGAAGGAGGACGGTATCTCATGACATCCTGGTTGATTCAACCTCGCGACCCTCTGATTTTTCGTGACGGACGGCCTTTCACTGCCGACCCCGGCGCCAGAGCGACCACATTGCCATTTCCGTTCCCTTCCACGCTTGCCGGCGCGGTACGCACCTTGAGCGGTACAGACCCTTCCTCAGGAAAATTTGATGAGAGCATGGTCGAAACGCTGCTTCAGCACACTATCCGCGGACCGCTTCTGATTTCTCTGAATGCCGAAGATGGCGTGGCCGAATTTTATCCGCCTGCACCGGCAGATGCTTTGCTGCTCAAAGACAAGAACGACAAGGCAGCTGCTCTTCGCTTATGGCTACGCCCTGTTAAACCACCTCAAGGAACGCAAACCGACCTGAAAGAACCACAACATATTCTTGCCCCACGCCGTCCCCGTAACGAAAAGGTATTTCCTCAGGCCCCAGGCTTTTGGCGTTGGAAGGAATTTGAAGCATGGCTGCTTCACCCGCTTGACGAACACCACATTGCTAACGTGAAAACCTGGGGATTACCCGCCTTACCACAAGAGTACCGCACACATGTACGGATTACGCCCGACTCGCAAACAGCCGACCCCGGCGGATTATTCGTTACCAGCGGATTGGAATTCACGTACATCCCTGCTAGCGATGATGAAGCGCAATCTCTGGCCAAAGCAATAGAATTTGGGCTGATGATTGACACAGATGCCGGTATTTCCTCTGCTACATGGGGCTTTTTGGGCGGTGAGCGCAGAATTGCAGGCTGGCAGTCTGTAAATACTCAATTTCCACTTTGCCCAGACGAAATCCGAAAGCGGATTGTGGCAGAGAAGCACTGCCGCCTCATCTTGCTCACGCCAGCGATTTTCAAAGATGGCTACCGTCCCACATGGCTGCTTCACCAGGCAGGCGTACAGGCCGAGGTGCTTGCTGCTGCTGTGCATCGTTACCAGGCCGTCTCCGGGTGGGATTATCAGGCTCACAAACCCAAAGCCACCCGCCGTCTGGCCCCTGCTGGAAGTGTGTACTACCTGCGGTTGGACGGAAGTTCGGAGGCCATCGGCGATTTTGTGGATGCCGTCTGGATGCAAAACGTGAGCGACGAATTACAAGACCGCCGCGATGGTTTCGGCCTGGCCGTTCTGGGAACGTGGGACGGCGAGGTTGTCGATATGGAGGTACCCAATGCCTAGAAGAGATTCAAATCAAGCCCCCCCGCAGGTCATCGTAAAAAAAGACCCCAACATCATCACCGAGACACGTCGCTACAAGGTCATTACCCCGTTGTACGGGGGCGGCGTAGAGCCAGGAAAAGCTGACCCTATTACCGTAGTGCGGGTCAGTGAAATCCGCGGCCACCTGCGCTTCTGGTGGCGGGCGACGCGCGGCGGAGCCTTCAATGGCGACTTGCAGAAAATGCGAGAGGCCGAAGAGAAAATCTGGGGCTCAGCCGGGGGAAAGGGCAAGCCGGGGCCGTCAAAAGTAGTGGTTTCACTGACACAGCATGAGCGTGGCAAACTTGTCTCAAAAGCCAAAGATAGCAACGGGAGGCAGGTGGATTATGGCGACGTCAAATCACCATATGGGTATGTAGCGTTTCCTCTACGGGAAACAAAAGACCAAGCGGCCGGTTCTGTACGTGAAAATGTTTCATTTACTCTGAAAATCCGTTACCCGCGATATGTCGCAGACGACGTATTATCTGCTCTCTGGGCCTGGGAAACCTTTGGCGGTATTGGGGCGCGTACCCGCCGCGGTTTTGGAGCACTGCAGAAAATAGATAGCAAGAGCATCCCTGATGCAAACCAAATGGAAAACGCCATTCGCGAGGCATTAATCGGTCACGTAGTTCCGAATGGGCAATGGCCGCCCGGGGTGCCCCACCTATCACCAGAAAGCACTATTATCACAACACGACAAAAAGAATCTGTCGAAGATGCCTGGCAGGTTCTCTTCAATGCATTGAAAGAATTTCGACAAATTTGTGCTCGATACGACGGAAAAACAGGCCAGAGAAGCGCCTACGGCTTGAGCCGTTGGCCCGAAGCGAACGCTATTCGGAAATTCTTGAGGTTATCACCTCGCTTCCCTGCAAATGTGACACATACCGTTATAGAGAAATTTCCTCGGGCGGTATTTGGCTTGCCTATTGGCTTCGAGATGCACCACGATGATAATAAAAAACTGGAGTTGCAGGGACGGGATAACGACCGCCTCGCCAGTCCACTCATTCTGCGCCCCATAGCCTGCTCCGACGGGGCGGTAGGGTTAGCCGTGCTCCTTGAATGGGACCCGGTCAATTCCGATGAACCCTATACCCCGCCCGGCGGGTTACGCCTGACAGGTGAAAAAGTAAATAAGGTCGTACAAAGCAAACTGAGTCAAACGGAAGTCCAACAAATCCCTGTACTCGACGGCAACCCCGATGTGTTGCAAGCATTTCTCGACTACCTGAAAGGAAAATGACCATGGATGCCAAACTTCTTTTCATTCACGCCCTCTCCCCCCTGCACGCGGGCACCGGCCAGGGTGTTGGTGCGATTGACCTGCCCATCGCCCGTGAAAAGGCAACCAACCTGCCCTATCTTCCCGGTTCCTCGCTCAAAGGCGTTCTGCGAGATGCCTGCACAGACGGCACCACCCGCAAGGAAGTCTTTGGGCCGGAAACAACCCATGCGGCTGATTATGCCGGGTCTGTCCATTTCACCGACCAGCGGTTGCTTTTCATGCCCATCCGCAGTTTGTCCGGTACCTTTGCCTGGGTGACCTCACCGCTGGTGCTGCGCCGCTTCTCGCGGGATGTAGCCCTGGCCCAAGGGGCTGATTTCCCTGCCAATGTGCCGGATGTGACGCCAAGTGATGGATGTCTGGTCACCAACGCCACAAACCTCATCGGAAATGACGGCAAAGTCACGCTGGAAGATATTCCTCTCACCCCCGCCAGGTCTGCTGAGATGGATGCCTGGGCACAGAAATTCGTCGCTGTGCTCTTCCCCCAAAGCAGCGAGTGGAAAGACGTATTCACTGCCCGCCTGTGCCTGGTTCACGATGAAATCTTCGGTTTTCTGGTGGAAACCGCCACCGAGGTCGTGGCCCGCATCGCGCTAGACGATGAAGTCAAAACCGTCAAGCAAGGTGCGCTGTGGTACGAAGAATCCCTGCCCGCCGAAAGTATTCTCAGCGGCCTGGTCGTGGCCTCCCCGGTGCGTGCGGAAGCCCATACTGTGTTCAAGACCGTTGATGACATCATCGCGAATCCGCTGCAACTGGGCGGTCATGCCACGGTTGGGCGCGGGCTGTGTTCTCTGCACATGGTGTCGTAGGAGGCTGCCATGAAAACACTCGAACAACAATATGCTGCTGCGGTCTATCAAAAAATTCAATCTTGTACGGAGTGGGGCGACAAGGAAAAGAAACGCTACGGCGTTATGGCACAGAAATTACCGGTCCTGATTCGCTCTGCCGGGCTGGCTCAGGCGCTTGCCTTCGTAGACGCCAAAGCAAGCGGAAGCAATGAAAAGCCTTACCACCAGTTGCTGGATGACCTGGCATCTGTCCTGGGTTTCGACGCCAGGAAAGATTTGCTGAATCGCAGCCGTGAGGCTCATCTATCCGACTACGCTCACTTGAGCCGGCGCGCCATCCTGGCATTGACCTGGTTCAAACGTTTCTCGCAATCCATCCTCAAGGTGGATTTGACTGACTCGGAGGATTGACATGCCACGAAGCAGACGAAACGTGCTACAGAACGCAACCTCCCAGGCCACCACCCACGCCGGATTGTGGCTGGATAAGTATTACGATGCGTCCAGCGAGACAGAAAAATCCAAACCACCCCACGAACTCGTAAAACAAGTTGCAAAGATTAACGTACCACCTTCCTATCTGCTTTTCTACAACCGGTGGGTGAAAAACCTGCAAAGGGCGAATGCACAAATGCGCATTGCCAGAGTGAACACTCGTCTGGCTATCAACCTGGGCACAGAAAGCGTGCTGGAAACATCCATCGCCCTGCATCACACCTATGGCGTTCCATACATTCCCGGCAGCGCGCTCAAAGGG
>RFGJ01000027.1 GCA_003696665.1 Gammaproteobacteria bacterium
GTCTGCCAGAGATTGATTGGTCTCATCCTCGTAAGGTCGACGGGCACCACAATCGTATCACCAGGATCGATCTTCTGCTCCGCCGAACCAAACCACAGGGTTCTGGCACCAGCAACAACGGAACCATTCGCTTTGACCACATAAATGCGGTCCTCATCCGCCTTGTTGGTCAGCCCGCCCGATCGATTGATATAATCATCTCTACTCAAACCAGGACTCCATAAGTGGGATGTACCAACTTGTACTTCTCCCAAGACAGTGACCTCTTGCGGGATCCTGGGTACGTAGATTTTGTCGCCATCGCGCAGTTTGACATCGGTTTTACCATCTAAAACAGCAGCCAAATCGATAACAAGACGGCCAACAGGTCGCATCGACTGCAGACGGGGTAAAAGTGCTTGGGCCTTTCCAAAGGCCTCAGCACTTTTGGCATCGACCTGGCTCTGTTCCAGACTCAGAGAAGCCAGATTCGCCTGCAACCTTTCGGTAAGCCGCTTGATCTCTTGGGCCTCTTTTTTCCGAAGATCTGCGCGAGAAAAAACGACCCCTGGTATAAAGGCGCGCTCTGTTAAACCGCCAATTCGTTGAATAAATTGCCGCAGCGACTCATCAGGCCGAATCCGATACTCTCCGGGATACAGAACCTCCCCCTCAACCACAACAGTTTCTCTCTCCGCCCAGCCCGGCAAAGGACGAATATTTACACTGTCATAGGGACGCAATGGAGTATGCCAACCATCAGGTAGGGGGACGGTTTCAGTTTGGAGCTTTTGTTGCCCTTTCTCAATTTTAAGACGCACCAATTCCGCTCCAAAGGTAGAAGCTGTCTGGGTCAAGCCGCCGGCAGCCCGTACCAGATCCGCAAGGGTCATATCAGGTTCAAGTGGATATTCTCCTGGATAGACCACCTGGCCACTGATTTGAACCACTCTCTCCGGAGCACCGCTACGGGCCTGGTTACGAAGCTCGTTCACCAGACGAGAAACGATGTCTAGCCTGTGAATCCTGTATTTCCTGATAATTTCGTTTTGACCGATATTCTTGTTGGTAACAGTCTCCTGGTAACCGGCTTGCCCCCCTTGAGAACCGGCTTGAGATACCTGGGAACCGACTTGAGATACCTGGGAACCGACTTGAGA
>RFGJ01000028.1 GCA_003696665.1 Gammaproteobacteria bacterium
GACCTTTTTTCTGAATCGATACGATTTGAATTATGGCTGCTGTTGGAAGCACGAATCTGAATCTGTCCGTTTATCTGATATTGATTGCACTCCTTTCAGGATGCGGTGGTTGTACGGAAGAGCAATTATTGCAGAACCTGAACAACGGAAACTCGGATCCGGAAGTCCTATACATAGAGACATGGGGAACAGACGTGCGTCAGGCCCTGGAGTTGGCGACAGGTTATGATTGCCTCGGTTTTTCTGATTTCACTGCGCGTGTGGAAATCAGGGTTTATACTGCTTCATATGTAGATGGGCAGGTTTTGCCTGACCCCACACCCTACTTTGAGACTCTTTTATTGGATATTCCTTTTTCAGCGAATACCGGTTTCAATCAAGGCACTGTAATTTCCATTTCTGTACCGGAGACAGGCGGCTATGCAATCGAGATGTTTATCGAGGTTCAGGCTTGCAGTATTTGTTGTCATGGGGCAGGCTCTAACCAGTGTGGCACCCGAATCGTGAATGGAAAATGTGACGCTGGCTTGCCGAGAGTCAGGCATCAAGTAGTGTATGATGCTGAGCATAGACCTAAGCCTTATTATAATTATGTTCCTTCAAGGTGGGATATGGTTAAATGTGTGTGCGCGTGTGATGTAGAGTGTTGATATGAAGTTGTTTTGTATTTTAGAAAGAAAATTTGGCTGTATTTGAGAGGCAACTGATTGCCAAAACACTCAGTTTTTTGAACTAAAACCTGATTCAGATCAAATTGTTGATTATTAATTTTTAAAATTTATTAATGCGATAGTTGTTAGTTGATGTCAAAGATTATTTGCGTAATCAAAAAAATGTTTTATGTACAGATTATATTTTCTTTTTGTTGTTATAGCATGCGCGTTTGCTTCCTGTGAAAAAAATCCTTCAGCTTCGGAAGCCGCAGTACAAGGTATTGTGGATGTGGAAGACGTGGCAATGAGGGGGCTTGGTGAATTTACGATCGATGAGGTGGATAGTCATATAAGAGTGCAGCTTTTCGGTTACGACGGTTCTTGTGACCTCCACGATTTTACTTCCTCGGCTGTATTCAATGATGGAATGGATGCAGCAGGAGAAGTGTTTGTGGAAAACTTGCCTTTGGACAAAATTGAAGAAGAGGGTAAATTCCGGTATTTGATTAACAATGCGCAGTACAGGCATTTATTTCCGCCCGACTTCGACCCTGAAGAAATTTCCCGATCGGGCGAGGTGGACATCAGGTTTGAATCGGAGATGCCGGAGAAGTATGGGTCGTTTTCCGAGACATTTACAATCCCCCATCCGCTGTGTCTGGAGGTTGCTTTCAGCCATGGGTACGAGCACAGCAAAAGCGAGGACCTGACCTTTACCTGGGAGCCGGATGACAGATGCGATTACGTCTATGCAGCCCTTTGTGCGCCGGGTGCACCTTGCATATTCAAGCAGTTCGACGATGCAGCGGGCAGTGGCACAATCGCGGCTTCTGAGTTTGCCGATTTTCCGGTCGGCAAGGATGCCTGGCTGTTTGTGGGTCGCGGCATGGGCAGTGTGGTAGCGTATTCGAATGGTCAAAAGATAGGGGTATTGAGGTATTTGTACATGTTGGGCACTGCGACCATGGTACCCTGAATCGGGCGCTGACTGACGCCCGGCACAAAGCCCCGGCAGCCATTGCGGTTGTCGGGGCTTTCTCGTGTGAAAGAGTGACGGAGAGACGGGGTGATGGAGTGAGGGAGAGAGGAGTGAGGAGAGAGGAGTGACCACAGCGTCGGGTGAAATCGGTGGAACCGGTGCAATCGGGCAA
>RFGJ01000029.1 GCA_003696665.1 Gammaproteobacteria bacterium
CGAAATATCAGGTCGTGAATTCGAAAGGGCGGCCATGGTAGTACCTTTCGAAATTGAAGGAATTCGGGACAGGTTTATAGCGCAACTCGATCTTGGGTCAGAGGGGTCCGTTTTGTACGAGAATGGGTTGAAGAATTATTTCGATTCGTACCCGTGGCTGAGGGCCAAGATTGATAGCTCACGTTCGGTTTATTTTGATGAAAACAGGGTTTATGAATTCAAGGATATAGTGCTGAAAATGGGCTCTTCCTACGTCTGGCATAGGAATACCTATGTTATGGTGGGATTTGGTGATGAGGTCCCGAAAGATTCGGTGGGGTCCATGGTACCCAAGCATATTGGTACTATTGGACGAGATTTATTCAGGGATAATATTCTTATTTTAGACTACCCCGGTAAACGATTGTGCATGGTCGATGCGTTAGGGGACGATCAACTCCGTCAGTTCGACACACTGGATATTTCCATTGAGGTCGTAGGAGGCATAAAAATGCCCATCAAATTGGGAGATGAGTTGCATTATGTAATGTTCGATACGGGGTCGAGCATTTTTCCTCTTCTCATGGCAGATAGTTTGGAATGGTCAAGAGTCGCTGATCTGACCTCCAATGACATAGACACACTACTCATTCATTCATGGGGGCGTCTGATACCTATCCCGGGTGCTCCTGTGAAAAATGATGTTTCCATATCGGTGGCTGATAAAAACGTATCAGATAAGATCAGGGTTTATTACTGGCCTATTCAGGGGGAATTTTTTCGCGAGGAAAATCTTCTGGGAATCATGGGAAATGTGTTTTTCCTGAACGATGTGGTTATGATTGATTTCAAGAATAACCGTCTTGGTATTCTGCGCCGGAAAACCTGAGCGGATACACGAACAATGCGACGCAGAGCAACCAGATCCAGGTGGGCGCGGCCGACACGGGCGTGCTCGTGCGCCGCAATGCCAGCCCCCCGCGCCAGTTCCAGTTCGGCCTGCGGTACGTGTTTTAGGGAGGCGGGGCCAGGCGCAGGCCCGTCTCACGCCTGCAC
>RFGJ01000030.1 GCA_003696665.1 Gammaproteobacteria bacterium
ACCCGCCGACAACGTGGCCGACACGGTTTCACTGCCAGCATTGGAACTGTCCCCCTTGGCAACCAATTGTCCTTTATAAAAGATATACACATCTGGGTCGCTGCCCGCCGGCCCCGTGACCGAGATCTGATAGGTGCCAGAGGACGAGACATCAAGCCGCGCAAAGCGTCGTACAGACAGCTTGTTGTACGCACCTGTGTTACTCGACTTAAACGCATTGGTACTGCACAAAGTGGTCGGTGTGCCAACGACGAGCGGAGTATAAACAGGCAACACATCTTGTGTATTGCCTGCATCATTCGTCTCTCCGGTGCCCCACTCATCGCTACCAAAAACGCCCCGGTCATTCAGTAAGGCCGTAATCGCCGACGCCGCAGCACTTTGTTCGGCCTTCAACGCTGACGCAAAGCTGAAAATGGACGTCAGCGCCAAGGTGTCTTTTTGTGCCCCTCTCATCACCTGATAGATCGGGGCAAACCCAAGGCTCACATTATCCGCACCATCGACGGCATCGTCATAGAAATCCCACAACAAGGCCTGCACCGTCGATTCGCTAAACCATCCCGGCTGCGTCCCGCCATCATCCGTTTCGACATTAAAGTGAAAACCTGACGATTGCTGATTGCCCATGGTATCAAAATAGACCGGATCATCAGTGGCAATGGCCGACCAGCCATTGCCCCATCCTTCGCCAAAGGCCACTCGAGGGTCTAATCGGTCGTTACCACCATGGGCGCCGCCGATAGAGTCGGATCTGGACATCACATCCTCAAAGTAGTGTCCCCATTCATGAATGATCACATGATTGTCGTATTCATCGGTGTCGCTATTCTCACTCCCAAGAATAAATAGCTCCTGCGAGGCACTGCTGTAGTGAGAAGTCCCAATCTGACCTTGGGTCACGTCTCCATTTGACGCCACGTTATTGACACTCCAGTTCATCTTAAGCGGTGGGAGCACCACGTTGGGGTCGGCGGTCAAAATTTTCTGTATCGCGATGTACGCATCATACAATACCGCAAAAGGAGCAGCCTCGCGCGGGCTCGTGTAACCTGAGCCACCCCAGCCCGAGCTAGCATGCAGGTTTTGGACTGCCCCACTTCCCGAATTAAAGACTTTACTGTCTAATACATACAGTGCCTGTCCATTGGTATTGTCCACCACCCGAACATCCCAGGCGGGCGTACCGGTTTGCACCATTTCTGCCTTGACACGAATGAACATGTCCGTGCTGGCTGGAACCATCAGCGAATAATTGCCGTTAGCGTCTGTTTTGCCGCTCGCCAACACGGTTTTGTTAGAGATTGCTTCAACAGTCGCCAGCGGAATCCCCACCTGCTGGGTGCTGCCGTAGTCCAGACCAACCCCAGAAGCATTGGCAGGCACCAAGTCAAAGGTGGCCTTACCCGAAACCGTCACAGCCGGGCTGACGGTGATGGTGACACTGGCAGTGTCGGTTGCCCCTTCATTATCGGTGACGGTCAATTGAAATGTCAGGGCAGTGTCCTGATTGACCACCGGCGCATCAAAACTGGCTTGGACACTGGTCGCGTTATTAATGGCGACTGCAGGGCCGGCCGTTTGTGTCCATTGGTAGGCGACGATAGTCCCATCCGGGTCATTAGACTGTGAGCCATCTAAGGGCACTGCTGCGGTACCGCTGCCAACAGTCGTATCAACACCTGCATCGGCCACGGGCGGCGTATTGAGCCCGGGTACCGGGTTCACCGTCACGGTCACAGTGTCTTGGGCGCTGGCGCCTCGGTCATCGGTTACTGTCAGCTCAAACGTCAATGTCGTCACACTGCTGACCGATGGTGAAGTGAACGAAGGTGTTGCCGTACTGGCGCCAGAAAGCGTCACATTCGGCCCTGCAGTCTGCGCCCATGACCAAGTGGCAATGGTACCATCCGGATCGCGCGATTGACGCCCATCCAGTTGGGTCAACACCTGTTCGTCCACTGAAAAGTCCGCACCCGCATCTGCGATTGGCATCTGGTTCGTCGTATTGACGGTCACCACCACATCATCGGAGGCCGTCGCGCCGTCATCATCGGTCACCGTCAAACGAAAAGTTAAAGTCAGCGTGCCTTGCGCCACATCTGGGGCGACAAACGTGGTGCTGGCACTATTCGGCGATGACAATGTGACCGTTGGCCCGTCAATTTGCGACCATGCATAGGCTGTCACGGTGCCGTCGGAGTCGGTTCCCGCACCTGACAACGTCACCGTTTCCTTTTCGTTGACCGTCATATCTGGCCCAGCATCTGCCGTGGGCGGTTGATTCGCGGGCTCAGAAGAACCCCCGCCGCCACCACAGCCGACCAAGCACAACACCGTCAGCAACACCAGCCATTTCACCTTCATCACGCCACCAACCCCTCGGTTTTTCCTAGTACATATGGCCCGAGTATAAAGCAAAACAATGTCTATTCGTTATGAAATATTCACGTTTTTCCGTATCTGGCGCCAATTATGTGTCATCCACTTTG
>RFGJ01000031.1 GCA_003696665.1 Gammaproteobacteria bacterium
GGCCGTGGTCTGGACAGTGGGCGAGAATATCCTCGTCTACTACCAGGCGGCTCAGCCGATCGGAAACTATCAGACCCAGGCTATGTGGCTGACGATGAACGAAACAGCCGGGACCATCGACATGCAGGGGACCAGCGTCAATGGGCAAACCAGAGTGCTGGTCGATGAAGCGACCGCAGTTGCAGCGGGGATGGATTGTTCATGCCAGCGGTGCATCTCTTGGAATTGGGCTTGCGTGATTCAGAATGGCCTGTGGTGTGCAGCGTGTATCGCCTCATGTGCGTCACCATATAGTTGGGCATGTGTATTTTGTTTATTAGCATCTTGCCCATGGATGTTGAGTTGTTGTAATCAGTATGGATGCTAGGCTCATTCACTCAATTGACGAAGATTTGCTTAGATTTGGCCAACATTCCCGGGTATGGAAGAAGGATGCTGCTCTCGAAATGTCAACGATATTGTATGGGCAGGCCACTGAGGACGGCACATTTTATGCGCCATCTTCAGTGGCCCCCTGTCAACCAGGGAATTGGTAAGTTTTTTGGAAAAGGAGGAGACCTTGCTGCGCAGACTTGGTATTCAAACCCTATCAAAACGAGAGCGGATATCTTTAACTGTATCGACAGTCGTCGCACTCATTGTAACTGGCAATGCTATCATTGATATAGTGTCGAACGGAGTACGGCATTTTTGGTGGCTTGGCTACGGCAATATAGCTATTGGCGTGTTCGGGCTATGGATTTGGGTCATCTTCCATCGACAACTTAGTAAACCCAAAGGACACGTTTTTCGTTGCATGTTAGGCATTTCACTCGCTCTGGTGATGTTATTCGATGTCGTAGCCTGGTTTGCGAATATTTACAATCCCGGGGTTCCAATTATCCAATTTTCACGCCCTGCTCAGTCAATCTTTATAGCAATAATGTTTATTCTGCTTTTTTGCCACAGAAATTGAGCTCAATAATCCCCTTCAAGGGGGCAAAGAGTGACCGATAAGCAGGAAAGACGCGCACCACCAAATCGGGCAAGTGGGCTGCTCTTCATTGCTCTACTTGGCTTTCTTCTCAATCAGCCACCCCCGACCACGGCCGGCCACGAAACGGCCACGCCTGCCCTTTCCTCTCTCGTCGCCATTTCGCTTGTCACCAATCAGAACCCGGATGCTACGAACGCGGCCGATTGGGTCAAGGCCCTCGTCCATGCCTACGCCACAGATACACTGCCGCCTGACATTGAGTTCCCTCTGGCCAACGAAACAACCGACCGGGTGCGCACCATTCCAGGTTTTCAGCACAACGTGGTGGTGAGCTGGCTGGACCCGCTGA
>RFGJ01000032.1 GCA_003696665.1 Gammaproteobacteria bacterium
CATATGCATAGGCGTCTCGTACGTGAACATGTTCGACTATGCCGAGACCCGTGATTTTGCCAACCTGAACAGGGTGCACAGGGTCCTGAATATCGAGGACGGTGAGCCCCTCTTGACCTGCCGGAAGGTACAGAAAGTGCCCCTCTATCGCAGCTTGTCGGATCAGTGCGTCGGTGTCCCAAGAGTTCAAGCTTTGCGGAGTGGACGAATCCGTGATTCGAAATACTTCTACGGTGCTCGTGCAGTCTTCCATGGTGTAGCACACGCCGCTGATGGCAAAGACGTAGTCCTTATAAGTGAGCAGATCATTCACATCGCGCGTGAGGTCTGCACGCCCTGTTTCATGTGGGCCGCCGGCAATGTCCGAATCACTGAGTGTTACAAGGCGTATCCCTTCGCTGTCACCGTGTAGTGCAAAGAGCCAGGGACCGCTTCGAGTCACCGTTTTGAAGCTGCCTTGTTTTTCAGTATAGAGGACTCCGAGTTCCCATGGCATAGACGGGTTGCTTGCATCCAAGGTTTGGATTCCTGTGTGCAAATTGAGATAAATCCGGTGGTTGTCCCCCAGGGCAAAACTGCGAATGTCTAGCTGCTTGTCTGAATATGCGCTTTGCGGGTAGCTGCCCCGGACTTCAGGTGCCCAGGGAACCGAAATGTCAATCGTGTAGAACTCACCTGTGTTCAAGTCACGACGATACAGTGCGTATAGGATGTCATCTTGCACCACGAGTTGGGCGAAGTATCCTCGGGGTGATTCGCCGTGTTCCACTGGGGTAGTTTGCACCAAAGTCGGGCCCGTTGCGGCAGAGACATCCAACACAAGGAGGTCGCCACGAGCGTACAAGCCAAGGTAGAGGTAATGCCCATGGAGAGCAACGGCCGTGATATTCCGCTGCGCTTCATAGCGCGATAGGAACCGCGGCCGACTGGGATCTGTGATGTCAAAGACGCCGAGTGTCGTGCGTGTCGCAAGAATGAGCCGGTTGCCATCACCAATTGCTGCCAGCCGCGATGATTCGACGGCAATACGCCCCTGCCTGACAGGCTGCAATGGATTCGTGAGATCGAGTAGCTCTACGGCCTGCTCTGTGACCACGACACCGAGCCCATCTTGCATTGTCAGAAATTGAATGAACGATGGAAAAACGAGTCTCGTGACCGGATGGGGGGTAGGCGGTGCGCTGATGTCGAACACTTCCAGGGCTGCACCGGCCCCAATATAGAGGGCAGGTCCCTGGGTAGCCAGCATACTGGGTACACCTCCAATAAAGTTGACGAGCTCAATCCCAGCAGGTTGCCAAGAGCTGGCTGTCAAAAATGGGGTGTCATCTGTTGGTGTTGGAGTTTCTGGGTGAATGGACTGAGCCAAAGCCGGGCGATAGAAGATCAGACCCAAGGCGGCGGTGAAAGTCCACGATAAGAACAGTTTCCAGATACGCACATCCGAACTCCTGTATACTCAAACGGACAGATGTTCATGGAGAAAGCGACCTTTGTCGCCTCGCTGACAATAATCTTAGCACATAACAGTCAATTTGCAATGGGTTTGCTTCTAGGGGCTTCTGGCTTTCAAGGCGTTGCGTTCACGATGTGCGAGGCGTGAAGGAATTCCTTCTATACTGTATACTATCGACGGCCGGTTCTGAAGACGGTGGAGCCGCCCATCCTTTTTACCGCCGTTAGCGAGGCAAAAAATGAAAATCGTGTCAAAAACGGTGTTTTGCGGGGCATTGCTGCTGTTCTTGTTGCTCGCTTCTCTAACGGTTCGCGCCCGCCCCCTGCGAGTCACTCACTACGTGAATCCCGATGGACTGTGCGGAGGCATGTTGCCGTGCCATACCACCATCAAGGAGGCTGTGGATGCGGCCGCGGACGGCCACATTATCGTGGTTGCGCCGGCCACCTACACCGAGACCCTCTCCCTCAGCAAGGACCTGACCCTGTTGGGCGCGGGCCCGGAGACGACCATCATC
>RFGJ01000033.1 GCA_003696665.1 Gammaproteobacteria bacterium
ATCTGCCACGACTATATTGTCAATGTGCAAAAGGCCATTCCAGCCCCGCTGAATTACCATGGATTCCCGAAATCGATCTGCACCAGCGTGAATCATGTTGTGTGCCATGGCATTCCTGGGCCCAAAAAGCTCAAGGATGGCGACATCATCAACATTGACGTGACCGTGATCAAGGACGGCTATCATGGCGACACAAGCAAAATGTTTTTTGTCGGAAAGCCCAAAGTATTGGCCGAGCGTCTGGTTCGGGTCACACAAGAATGTCTTTATCTGGCTATCGATATGGTCAAACCTGGTGTTCATTTAGGCGATATTGGGCATGCCATTGAAACTTATGCGAACAAACACAACTTCTCTGTGGTGCACGAATACTGTGGACACGGCATTGGCCGTGAATTTCACGAAGATCCTCAAGTACTGCATTACGGAAAGCCGGGCACCGGCGTCGCATTGGAAGCAGGCATGTGTCTGACCATTGAGCCCATGGTGAATGCGGGCCGACGGCATGTCAAACTGCTCAAAGATGGCTGGACGGTGGTTACACGAGATAGAAGTCTTAGCGCCCAATGGGAGCATACGCTCGCTGTGTTAGATGATGGTGTAGAGGTGCTCACCAAACGCAAGGAGGAACATTTTTGACGCGCCCAGCCGGCGCCAATTGGCGCTTGTCATTTGCTGATCTGCCGCAGCTCAGTCAAGCGGGACATTCGAGCCGGACGTTAAAAAATTACCTGCAAGTTGGGCGTGAGCGCATTGAGCGGGCCTTTCGTGATGGGGTTCCGATCGAACGACTGGTCGCTGCACGTGCCCGCTTGGTCGATCAGCTGTTGTACCATCTCTGGACACTGGAGATTGCGCCGCACAAACCACATTGGTCACTCATCGCCGTCGGCGGTTACGGACGTGGCGAGCTGCACCCTTATTCGGACATTGACCTTTTAATTCTGGTGGATAGCGCCGATGAGCAAACGAGCGAACTTATCTCGTCACTGATTACCAGCCTTTGGGATGCCGGACTGGAAATCAGTCACAGCGTCCGAACATTAGATGAGTGCGAGCAGCTTGCGGCAGAGGATATCACTGTCGCCACAAACCTCATGGAATCGCGACTGGTGGCTGGATCGCCGCTCCATTTCGACGAAATGCGCCATCGTGTTGGCCCTGATCGCATCTGGCCGGGAGAAACTTTTTTTCAGGCGAAGATTGAAGAACAAAAACAACGCCACAAAAAGTTTGCCGACAGTTCTAATGCACTTGAACCGAATATCAAACAATCACCAGGTGGATTGCGTGATCTTCACGTTATCGGCTGGGTACTCAAACGCCATTTTCGCGTTGACAACCTAGATTCTCTGGTTGCCCTTAATTTTTTAACGCCTGACGAACTGAAATCCCTAAAAAGTTGCCTTTATTTTCTCTGGCGTGTTCGTTTTGCATTGCATTTGGTCGCCGGGCGGCGAGAAGAGCGCCTTTTGTTCGATCTGCAACCAAAAGTAGCCGAGTGCCTTGGTTTTACGCCGCAAGATAACGCCCCAACAGCGCATATCGAACAATTTATGAAACGATACTATCGCACGGTATTACGCATTCGCGAGCTGAACGATATGCTGCTGCAGCTTTTCGCCGAGGCAATTCTCGGACATGGTCAGGCGGAACCCGAAGAAGAGATCGACGCAGATTTTGTGCGCAGGGGTAGCACCATCGCCATCCGTGACGTCAGCCAATTTTCCGCAAACCCTAGCTTGATGCTCAAGCTTTTCTCGCACATGGCCAATGATACTAGCCTACGGCACGTGGACGCCAAGACGTTACGGGGCTTACGTATGGCCTTGCCGAAAATCGATGAGCACTTTCGACAAAATCCGGACAACAAAGAGCTCTTTCTTTCGATCATCAGCAGTCATCACGGTGTCGGCCGAGCATTTTTCTATATGAAGCGCTACGGCCTTCTCAAACGCTACTTGCCGTTATTCGCCGACGTGACCGGGCAAATGCAGTTTGATCTTTTTCACATCTACACCGTGGATGAACACACTCTGTTTTTGCTCAAAAACTTGGCTCGTTTCGCCGACCCTCGTTACAACAATGAATTCCCATTGGCGAGCCAAATCATGCAAAACCTCAGGCGCCCCGAGATTTTGTATCTTGCAGGCCTTTTTCACGATATTGGCAAAGGGCGTGGGGGTGACCATGCCAAGATCGGTGCGATTGAAGCACGCGAATTTTGCATTGCCCATGGACTGCCAAACGAAGATGCTGATCTGGTGGGCTGGCTTGTCCGGCATCACCTGCTCATGTCATCCACTGCACAACGCAAGGACGTCACTGACCCGGAAGTCATCGCACAATTTGCCGCCCAAGTTCAACGTCGACACCGCCTTGAGTTGCTCTATGTGTTGACTGTGGCGGACATACGCGCAACCAACCCGAGTCTTTGGAACAGCTGGAAGGATGCATTGCTCAAAGAATTGTTTCAGAGAACAGTTGACTGGCTGGACCGCCCCGAAACCCGTCTTCATTCTCGTGCTGATTTTGAGCAGGCCACCATCAATGAAGTTCGACGACTGGTCGAGGTGCGCGGTGGTTCACTCGCCGCGCTGAACGACTGGCTAGCGCAAATGGGGCAAGGTTATGTGCAGAAATATTCGGCCGATCAAGTGGCTTGGCATTTTGATGCCCTCGCCGGCCAGTCTGAGCCATTGGTTCGTATTCGCCGCCATCCGAGCGACGGTGCCAGCGAAATCCTCGTTTACTGCGCCGATCGCAAAGGCCTTTTTGCCGATCTTGCCCAAACCCTGTTTGAAGAACAGTTGAGCATTGTCAGTGCCACCATCCATACGACAACAACAGGCAATGCCTTGGATACGTTCACCGTCTTGGAACTCAATGGACGCCCTATCGAAAGCAGCCGACGGCTGCAGCTCATTGCGCATCGGCTACGCCATATGCTGACCAACGCCGACGACATTCACTACAAGCAATGGATGATGCCGTCAAAGCTTAAGTTTTTTGCTTTTCCAACCAGAGTGCGTTTCATGGATGGCAATACTCGATGGGACGAACTTGAAGTGGCTGCGCTAGACCGTCCCGGGTTGCTGGCAGACGTGGCGCGCACCATGAGCGACCTCGGCGTCCGGATTCATGGCGCTCGAATTGCGACTTTTGGCGAACGAGCCGAAGATTTGTTTTTGGTCAGTCACAGCGACAATAGCCGGATCGATCAGCCAGAGATACGGAAAAAAATTGTTGATTCATTAAAAGAAGTTCTAGATAAGAGGATTGGTCAATGAATGCGCTTCGCACAACGATCGAGGAATGGTTTGAGAAACGGCAAGAAGTCTCTCCCAACAACGCGCCAGAAGCACTGCGTCACGCAGTTGCTCATGTGCTCAAACAACTCGACCGAGGCGAGATTCGCGTCGCCGAACCAATAGCAAGCGGTCAGTGGCAGGTCAATGAGTGGATTAAGAAGGCTGTGCTGCTGAGTTTCCGAATCCATGAAAATCGACACATGCAGGCTGGCGACATGGCGTTTTATGACAAAGTGCCATTGAAGTACCGCCCTGAAAACGCCACTGAAACGGCACAAAGTGGTGTACGTATTGTGCCGCCGGCAGTGGTGCGCCACGGCGCCTACATTGCCCCGAACGTGGTGCTGATGCCCTCCTATGTCAACATTGGTGCTTATGTCGACAGCGGCACCATGATCGACACATGGGCGACCGTCGGCTCTTGCGCCCAAATTGGTCGCAATGTACATATTTCTGGTGGGGCTGGCATCGGGGGGGTTTTGGAGCCATTGCAGGCCAACCCAACGATTATTGAAGATGATTGTTTCATTGGCGCACGTTCAGAAATTGTTGAAGGGGTGATTGTTGAACGGGGCGCAGTCATTTCTATGGGGGTCTACATCGGCCAAAGCACTCGAATCTACGATCGCATTACCGGTGAGATCATCTACGGCCGTGTGCCCGCCGGTGCCGTCGTCGTACCGGGCAGTTTGCCCTCCGAGGACGGTCGCTATTCCCTCTATGCAGCCATCATTGTCAAGCGCGTTGATGCGCAAACACGTCAAAAAGTTGGCATCAACGCCTTGTTAAGAGAGGCCACCAACCAATGATTAAACTCTATGGCATTGCCAATTGTGACAAGATTCGCGCCGCCCGACGCTGGCTGGAGGCGCGCGGGCACGCATACGAATTCATTGATTTTAAGACCATACCACCTCAAGCCGAGTGGATCGAAGCATGGCTCAAACAACACGACGTCACGCAACTGATCAACCGCCGCTCGACGACATGGCGACAATTGACTCCGGAGATGCGCGAGCGCATCCTCAACGGAGATATCGCTGCGATTCAAGCACACCCTACGGTTTTCAAGCGACCGTTATGGGATATTAATGGCATTATCGTGATTGGCGATACGCAGCCAAAATTGCTGGAGTCATAGCATGTTTCCAGATCCACTCTATTGGACACAAAAGCTCGTCGAACGAAAGTCGATCACGCCTGACGATGCGGGCTGTCAGGCGCTTTTGGCCGAACAGCTCGAAGCACTGGGCTTTCAAATTGAGTGGTTACCGTTTGAAGATGTGACGAACTTCTGGGCTGTCCGTCCCGGCACGGATGTCGATGGCAAGGTCTTTGTCTTTGCCGGGCATACAGACGTCGTGCCGCCCGGACCAGAAAGTGACTGGCAAACCCCACCCTTCACACCCACAATTCGAGATGACGTTCTCTACGGCCGCGGCGTTGCGGACATGAAAGGGGCGCTGGCGGCGATGTTGTGCGCTGCCCATGATTTTCTGACAACGCATCCCGAGCCTCGACACACCTTCGCTTGGTTAATCACCAGTGACGAGGAAGGTCCTTTTGTCAATGGGACTGTTCGCGTGCTGGATAGCTTGCGCGCACGCGGACAAACATTCGACTATGTGCTGGTCGGCGAGCCAAGCAGTGAAAGCATTGTGGGTGATCGCATCCGTAACGGGCGCCGCGGCTCACTCACTGGCCACTTGACCGTATTTGGCACACAAGGACATGCTGCCTACCCACAACTGGCAGACAATGCTGTCCACAAAGCCGTAGGTGTTTTGAAGCGACTGCTGGACGAACATTGGGACTCGGGCAACGCTTTTTTTCCACCCACCAGCTTTCAGGTGGTTGGATTGTCTGCCGGCACGGCAGAAAACGTCATTCCTGGTAGTTGTCATGCCCAGTTTAATTTTCGCTTTGCTAATACCTATACCAGCCAAACACTCATTGACAAAGTCGAAGCCATACTGCGCACCTGTGGTGTTGATTTCGACATCCAGTGGAAAATCAATGGCGAACCTTTCCTGACGGAAAATGGACGATTGCTCGAAGTCGTTCAGCAAGCCATTACGCAACATTTGGGCCGGGCACCACTATTGTCGACCGGCGGCGGAACCTCTGATGGACGGTTTTTTGCCCAAACCGGTGCAGAAGTGATCGAGCTTGGTCTATGCGCCGGCAGTATTCATCAAGCCAATGAGCACACACGCATTAACGACATACACACGCTGAAATCGCTGTATCAAAAAATTTTAGAAGGCATCCTGTTGTGAACATCGACGCATTTCTTGGTTTGACTGATGTACACGTGTGCAAGGGACGTTTGCCGTCACTGACTGGC
>RFGJ01000034.1 GCA_003696665.1 Gammaproteobacteria bacterium
CCCGATGAATATGTCTTTTTCGCTTCGGAAGAAAACCTGGATGATCGGCGCAAGCGAATCAAAAGAGAAATGCAAGCGGCATATCGATCTCTGAAGCAAGACTTCGATTCCATGCACCCGGAAGGGGACAGCCCGGGGACATGGAGCGATTTTCAGGCCCTTGCCCGCTTCATTCCTGTGCTGCAAGGGCTGGAGCCGTATCTGGCCAGTGTCCTAAAAGATTACCCCCTGCCCGCCTGTCACCCGATGGAGTCAAACTTCAACATCATCCGGGGCGACGGAATCCAGCCTCCATCCGGCCTTATCACGCCCAAAATCTCGAAAAAACTGCTGCCGACTTCAGGTATTGAAATTCCGAACCTGAACAAGACGGACAAGATAAACCAAGCCATCGAGTCCGACTGGCCTGGCAAAAGCAAGCGCATCCTCCGAAGGTTGATCCATAAGGCAAGGAGCCTCGCTCCCGAAAAAACAAGTTCGGAACGCGTGATCAATGAAATATGCGTCTTCATCGATCAATTGCAGGTTGAAGCCGACCAGCTTGCGCCCAAATCAAGTGCCCTGCACTGGGCGTTGCTCTGGATCAAGGACCATATCAGGAAAACCAACGCCGTGGTGCATAAAACCATTCAGGATTATCTCAGCCGCGTTTTTATCAATGGCCTGCTGTGCGATCCGGAAAGCATCGATCTATCCGACTGGGAAGCCGAAGACCATGAACTCTCGTTTGAAGATACCATCTCCCGAACCTCCCTGAAACAACCCAAGTCTCGTCAGAATGTCGAAGCAGCCTACCGGCTCGCCTACAGATTTGGTGCAATACGAGGATTTTGCTCGGATGTGAGATTGACATCAGTCTCCAGGGAATGGATGGGCGGAACAAATCGCTGTGAGCTGATTGGGCTTAGCGAATTCGACACATTCATCCATCTGCTCATGGGACGAAGTAACCGAGATGCCAGCGAGATTGCCATGTGCTGCATTCTCGCCTTCTATGGCGGAATGCGAGCAGGCGAAATCAGCAGGCTCACTCTCAACGATGTGGTCATGTGCGATAATCATCTGTACATCCATATCCGTAAGGGGAAAACGGCTGCTGCCAGGCGCGTCATCCCGCTGCATCTTCTCGCTCCCAGACCAATGTGCGCCATCGTTAGCACCCTGATCTGGAACCGCGGACGTGAATTCCCTTCCAATGCTCACTTGAGAAAAATCCCGCTTTTTGGACCCGATGGGAAACGCGAACGCTATGCCAGCCGGACGCTCGCAGATGCCAGCATCCAGCTGCTTAAGCAGACATTCGGTGATGCGGTCACACTGCACCATCTGCGCCACTGCTTTGCCTCGTGGCTGTTCCTGCGCATGTATGTGAGCAAATACCCTGACCTGATTCTGGAACTGACCGAATCCGGGCACGAGGTCTTTTCCCAAAATTACATCAGACGCATGGTCTATCTGATGTCCGGCGAGACAAAAGCACGCATCCCTGACCACTGCGGAACGGGACTGGTGCGACTTACCAAGCTGATGGGCCATCTTGGCCCTCGCGTGACATTCTCAACCTACATCCACACATTCCACGTCGTCCAGGCCCATGCCATGCGACGCCTATCATCCATCCATGGCGCGAGAGAGCTGCCGGGCAAATCGATCGCCATACTTGTCCCCAAGATGAAGACGCGTCATTCGCAGGCGAAACTCAAGGACAAAAGCATCAATGGCATCTTGGAACACTCGTTCCCAAACGAAACATAAGCAGAAGCCAACATTCAGCCGACTTTGGATACTTTCCCCATCTCACGATAGTATTCAACATAAACGAGAACGATTGATCGATCCTTTGTTCCGTTGATGCGGACTGTAGGAACCACTTCTTACCTTAAAAGCATGCAAGTTACGGAAGCCACCTAACTCACTTCTTTGTCAGGAATGTGCTCGATCAATTTTTCAATCGGGCAACCAAAATAATTACAGAGCTTATCTAGATTGTCCGTGGTTGTGTTGTATCCCCGCTGATTAGCAAGTTTGGAAAGGGTTGTTCTGTGAATGCCAGTTGCAGCTGCAATTTCCTCAAAGGTGACCCGCTTTCCGGTGTGGAATTCGCGATCTGCAATCAATTCTTTCAATCGAAACCGAATCACCAAAGGCACCTCCAGTCTACATTGGTCAGAGATTAGACCTGATCAAATGAATTGTCACCCCTGCCAACGATGTAC
>RFGJ01000035.1 GCA_003696665.1 Gammaproteobacteria bacterium
CAGGCGTGCGTCCATGCCGTGGTTGCTCTCTGGGGCGCGCCGTTTGCCTGCCGTGGTCTTGGGGTGCGGCGTCCGGTGAGGCATTCGGCTGGGTGTAGGGTTGGTCGGCACGCCCAACAATGCGTGCAGCGGACAGCGGCTACGCCGCGCGCGAATCAGGGCGCGAATTGCAAAGTTTGGTACGGGTTGGGCGTGGTGGTTGTGCAGTCGACGCCGCTGCCGCTAACGCTCACGTTGGCACGCATATTTCGATAATGGCTCAGCGATAGTTGGGGTAAAATAAAAGAGACTTCGCTCATCATAACTTACTTTTTTACAGAGGCGGTTGTTACAATGGCACGAACTACGCAAGAAAAGTTTAATACTGTTATCCAGAAAAACACTTTTTACTTCTTCAACAAAAAGTTTGAAGAGCAATATGAAGGGCATATTAATGCCTTGAAAGAAAGCCTGCTGGTTTTGAAAAACGACGTTGATACTCAAGGATGTACAGAAGATCTCTTCGAGAAATTTTTGAAGGATAATGAAAATGGTCTTCGAGCGTTATTGGCTCTTACGGGCTTTTCAAACGAATCATTAAAGCGACTTGTAACACTTATTCGCGTTGTAAACGATGCCCAATTGGCAAGCATTACCCTGAAGGACAAGTGGCATAAGGCTGCGGACAATACGAATATCAAAGAATGGTCCGATAAACAGATTGCCAAAATGGTTAAAGAAAATGAGTTTTTTAGGAGAGGTCTTGTCAATCTTTTTTTCAAAGGAGCAACTGTTCCCTTTCTTGCCAAAACGCTTCCGTTGTTTGACCTAAAGAAATTGAGCATCTCAAAACTACAATTCGATATTTCGGCTATGATTGATACTTTAGTCAGGTACAAGGAGAAAGGTTCATATTCTGGTAAAAAAGGGAATAATCCCGAAACAGTTATTGAATCAATTCTTGATGAACTAGAAATTTCTCACGAAACGGGTGACCTCAACGAACTTGTAGAAAATGAGTCAAACCAAAAACGCACTATGGATTTCATTATTCCTGACAAAAAGTCCCCCCTCATTATCGCAGAGAGTTCTTTTTTGGTTACTACATCATCTGGACAGGGCGATAAATCGAAAACAGAAATTGCGGTTGGTAAACTTATCAAAAAACATTATCCTCATGCAAAATTCATTGGTTTTGTTGATGGGATAGGTTGGTATGTGAGAAAAGAGGACCTTAAACGCATGGTAGATGCGTATGACGATGTTTTCACATTTCACCCTGATGAATTAGAACGTTTCAAAAAATTGCTTTCGGAGACATTTAAGGATGCTTGATAAATATATTGACCAAATTATCCAGGGTGACAGTTTGTCGATGTTGCGGGAAATTCCCGACAACAGTGTTGACGTGACTTTTGCCGACCCCCCGTTCAATTTGAATAAGCGATATAACAGCACAAAGGATAATCTTGCTTTTCAAGAGTATTTGGAATGGTGCAAGCAATGGATTTATGAGATGGTGCGGATTACCAAGCCGTCAGGGAGCATTTTTGTTCACAATATTCCAAAGTGGTTAACTTATTACGCTGGATTTCTCAACGAACTAGCTGATTTCAAACATTGGATTGCATGGGATGCCCCTACTTCTCCTATGGGTAAATCATTGCAGCCTTCACATTATGGAATTCTTTATTATGCCAAAAAGCGAAAAGAGAACAAATTTTATGAGATAAGATACCCCCATAAACGTTGTCGGAAATGCAATTACCTTCACAAGGACTATGGTGGAAAAAAAAAGAAACTGCATCCATTTGGTCCTTTAGTTTCAGATGTGTGGACAGATATTCATCGGGTAAAGCATAATAAGTATCGCGATGAACATCCGTGTCAATTGCCCATACACTTACTAGAGAGGATCATTCTTATGTCAACTGATGAAGGAGACGTTGTTTTAGATCCTTTTTCAGGAACAGGAACAACGGCGATTGCTGCCAAACGATTGGGTAGACACTATATTGGTTTGGAAATAGATGAAGCGTATGTGCGTTCATCTGTAAATAAATTGCAACAAGAGGAGCCAAACTCTAAACTAGGAGATGCTTGGGTTAGTTATTACTTGGGCAAGGTTGTGACTATTCGAGATGTCGACTGGCCAATTATTTCACAGTATTTTGTAATTCCAGAACCTGTAGAGCTTATAGATAGAGTGTCTATAGAGTTTAAAGATGCAAAAGTGAAATCGCGAATAAAAAAACAAATGAAGGGATTGCCTTTATTCGAGAGCGAGTAAATGCGTGCCAACCATGCATTCACCCGACCCGCCTTCGGCGGTGGGCAAGCGGGGCGAATTGAGCAAAGTTTGGCTCTGGTAGAATGATGTGGAGACCGCCAGAGACGGCGGGCGGGTGATGCCCACGTTGGGCGTGTGCAGGGGCTTTTTGTACGGCACGTTGACAGGATGAAGTGTTTGCGCCGGTTGGGCGCGTCCCCGGCGATGGCCTGAAGCCTGCGCCTGCCGTACGGGTTGGCCTGGGGCGGGGTGTCTGGGCTGTGGGGTGTCTCGTCCGTGGCCGTGTGCCCGGCTGTGCGCGCCCGCTGTGCGGGGATGGCGTCTCCCCTGCGGCGCGGGTTTGCCCGCCTGCGCCGTAGTGAGCGAAGGTTGTTCTGCCCGCTGTTGCTCCGGTGCTGTTGGCGGGTGTCCCCGGTCGGGGTTGCGTGCCAGCGGGTGGGGGCGGGCGTCTCGCAGGGTATCCCTCGCGCCGTGCGCCTGGAGCGGGGTGTCGCCCGCCGTGGTGCGTGGCGCGGTTCCGGTCACTGGGCTGTGGTGGTGCGTTTTGGCCGTGGCTGTGGGCTGGCAGGCGTGCGTCCATGCCGTGGCTGTTCTCCGGTGTGTACCGTTTGCCTGCCATGGTCTTGGGGCGCGGCGTCCGGTGGGGCATTCGGTGGGGCGTAGAGTTAGTCGGCACGCCCAACCATGCGTGCAGCGGACAGCGGCTACGCCGCGCGCGAATCGGGGCGCGAATTGCAAAGTCTGGTTTGGGTTGGCGGTGGTGGTTGTGC
>RFGJ01000036.1 GCA_003696665.1 Gammaproteobacteria bacterium
GGCTTTGTTTTTCTCATCCGCTTCTCAGGCGGCGTTCGAGTGGTGGACGTGGCCAACAAGCAGCAGCCGGTTCATATTGGACAATTCGGGCCGAACCTATCACTACTCACGGGCCAGGTCCACTGGCCCTATATCTTTCTCGAAGCAACCGCCATGGGAGTGAGAGGCTCTCTCTTGGTCTACGACGTGTCTACCCCCCAAAGCCCTGTCTTACTCTCGTCGACTCCGCTCGGAAGTGCAGTCCATACTTTTGCACTGCGTGGCAACTACGTTTTCGGGGCAGACGGAGGCCAGCTCGTCGTGATCGACATCGGCGATCCGAAACACCCCAATAAAGTAGGACTGGAGCAAAAACCTCCCGACGACCCCGATCAAGGCGCAATTTTTGAGGGGGCGACGCATGTCGTCCTTACCGGACCGTTCGCTGTGATTCCCACCTACTTTCAGTTCGCACAGGGCCGCTCTACGACACGATACTTACGTGTGGTAGACATTTCGGACCCGGTAAACGCCCTGGAAAAAACTGCTGAGCGAACACTGCCCTACTTGTTGAGTCCGGATATACAAAATGTTGTGGGCGATGTCGCCTATGTCAGAACAAACTTTGGCAACGATTTCATCGGCCTCGATCTGAGCGATCCAGCTTTCCCTGTGACCGTTCCGATCAGTCCCGCAATTTCTTTTTCCGATAGTGTGTATAGAGGCCAACTGTTGTACACCGTTGGTGCGCAGTTTGATATCTACGATGTATTGAATCCGCGCAGCCCAGTAGAAGTAGGACGTGCTGATATACGAGGCGAACACCTGGTTGTACGCGGGAACCGTGCCTATTCCGTGTTCAACGACACAATGCACATCATCAACGTAGATAATCCCTCCTTCCCGGTCGTTGTCGGTTCCGTGACAATCCCAGGGAGAGCTTCCGAACTTTTGAGCTGCGGGGATTGGTTGTGCCTTTTGGTTGCCCATTACTCCACAACATTCCCTTATATCCTCGGCTGGGAACTCACATTTTGGAGTATTTCCAATCCCAATGAGCCGCAAATGGTGGGCGCGTGGAGAGGCGACTCATCTTATCCGCCTAAGATATTGACAATTGATCCTTACATCTACGTATTTGGAGGGTCCGGTTACGCGCTGAGCGTCCTGGATATATCAGACCCTCAACATGCCGTACGGATCTCCAACACACTGGTTGTGTATGCAGTCGCTGCAGCCATGGCCGATGGCCAGTTGGTTCTAGCCGGTGATGCTCTGCGGATATACGACGTTTCTGCGCCCGCCTATCCGGCTGAAATGGCGAGGTTGCGTCGCACGCGATTTCCGTCCCAGCCCATTGCAGCCTACAGGAACTTCGTCTATCTTCCCACCAACAGAGGCATCTATGTGTTTCGTGTGCCTCCTGCACTGCAATGGCCAAGAGAAGATATCCCCCCGGAAGGGGACATCTTCGCCGTACCTGATACGAAGCTCCGCTATGTTTTTCCTCCCGGCTCTTTTGCGAAACGGGTAACGGTCCAACATCGGAATCGATATATTCCCGACGAACAACGCCTTCCCATCATCCTCCAGCCCACAAAAAGCATTTTTGACATCACAGCCTTTGATCCCCAGACAGGTGCAGCGGTTCATCCTCTCAAACCCTTCACCATCATGGTAAATTACAGCAAGGCCGAAATTGGAGCAGTTCCGGAAGACACACTTGCACTTTACTACTGGAATGAAACCACTTGGCAACGAGCGCCAGGCGCCAACATCGATTTGGATAGAAAGGTCGTGCTTGCCAGGCCGGGCCAGTTGGGTTTATATGCCTTAGTCGGTGCTCCCCACCAGACATTCTTGCCTGTGATCGGAAACTA